>CAWUIX010000348.1:0-3683 GCA_963922395.1 uncultured Rhodobacterales bacterium
CACCATCGAAGTCTTGCGCGTATTCGATATATGAGGTCGGGATAAACTGCGTATGGCCCATGGCGCCCGCCCAGCTTCCGGTCATATCCCGTGCGCGGACGTCGCCGCTTTGAAGGATGGTCATGGCCGCGATTAGCTGCGATTCAAAAAAGCGTCCGCGCCGTCCGTCGTACGACAGCGTTGCCAATGCCTCGATGATCGGTGTTTTGCCGCGGAAGGTGCCGTAGGCGCTTTCTAACCCCCAGACCGCGACGACGATTTCCTTTTCCACGCCGTATCTTTCTTCGATTGCGGCGAGAAGGCGGGCGTTGTCCTGCAAGGCCGTTTTCCCGTTGCGCACCCGGGTCTCGGATGCGGCGCTGTCGAGATAGTCCCAGATTTGCTTGGTGAATTCTGCCTGGTTCCTGTCCCGTTGAATGACATCCGTATCATACCGCACCGATTGAAACGCTGTGTCGAACACCTGGGGCCGGATGCCTTGCGCGATCGCTCGACGGCGGAAATCGCCGATCCAGCGGCCGAAGGCGGCATTCGACACCGTCGTTTGAACACTCACGTTTAGGGCCTGTCCAATCCGCGCCTCTGGGCGCGGAGAGATGTCGGGCGCAACGGCCAGGGCCCCGCTGCCAAAGACGGCCAGCGCGGCGGCAACCAGATAGGATCGCATGGGTTCACCTGCATTCTTTGGTCTTTACTGCTCCGGGACACTCTACCCCAAATCCGGCCTTCGGAAAACAGAGACAAGAACCAGATCGGCGGCTGGTTGCTACTTCCGCCGGCGCCGTACCACCTTGCGTTTGCCACGGGCCTTGACCGGCCCCTTACGCTGTCGCCTTTGCGACCCCGCCGGGAGCTTCCTTTCTTCAAGTTCGATCAGTTCAAACTGAAGCCCACCCGTAACAGGAACCGCTTCGGTCAAACGAACAGTGGCGCGCTGACCGACCCCGATGACGGTGCCCGTATCAGCGCCCATGAGCGTCTGACTGTCCCGATCGAAATGAAAGAACTCTCGCCCAATCTCTCGGATCGGGATCAAGCCGTCGGCGCCAGTTTCATCCAGTTTAACAAATGCGCCAAACCGGGCGATCCCCGAGATGCGACCGGTCATCTCGGTCCCAACCCGGTCGGATAGGTAGGCCGCTAGGTACCTGTCTGTGGTTTCCCGTTCGGCGGCCATTGAACGCCGCTCTGTTTCCGAGATGTGTTGAGCAGTTGCCTCGAGGACCTCTATCTCATCTGGTGTCAGCCTATCTGGCCCGGCACCAATCACTGAAATCAGCGCGCGGTGAACGATCAGGTCTGCGTACCGGCGAATAGGTGAGGTGAAATGTGCATACTGTCTGAGCGCCAATCCGAAGTGGCCGAGGTTCTCCGGCGCGTAGTATGCCTGTGTCATCGACCGAAGCGTGGTCAGGTTGATGAGTTCGGCATGATCCGTTCCGGCGGCCTGGTCCAGGAGTGTGTTCAGGTGCGCTGTTTTCAGGACTCTGCCTTTGGCCAGGACTAAGCCGGATCCTTGGGCGACCTCGCGGAGGGCGTCCAGTTTCTCTGGGCTTGGTTCTTCATGCACACGGTACAGAAGTGGTTGGCGGCGCGGCGCAAGTTCCTCCGCCGCTGCGACGTTCGCCAGGATCATAAACTCTTCAATGAGCCTGTGCGCATCCAGGCGATCCTTGAAGCGCACGGATGTGACGCGACCCTTGGGATCAAGTTCAATACGGCGTTCGGGAAGATCCAGGTTCAAGGGCTGACGGCGGTCTCGCTCTTGCGTCAGGCAGCTATAGGCCGCGTATAAAGGCATGATGCAGGTATCGAGCAAGGGCTCGGTGCGGTCGTTCAGGTCTCCAAGCCGTGCGGCCTCGACTTCCTCGTAGTTCAAGCTCGCACGTGATCGCATAATCGCCCGGTGGAACTGGTGAGAAAGCTTTTCACCCGTTTGCGAGATCTTCATTTCAACGGCCATGCAGGGGCGGTCGACGCCTTCATGCAGAGAGCACAGATCCGCCGATAATCTCTCGGGCAGCATCGGCACGACCCGGTCAGGGAAGTAAGTTGAATTGCCGCGTTTCCGCGCCTCTGTATCCAGCGCTGAACCGGGCCGGACGTAATGCGCCACATCCGCGATCGCCACCCATATGATGTGACCATCCGGGTTGTCAGGATCATCGTCAGCGCGCGCCCAACAGGCATCATCGTGGTCTCGCGCATCAGCCGGATCGATGGTCACAAGGGGCAGGTGCCTTAGGTCCAGCCGCCCCTCCGGCGACGCCTCCGGCAGACGATCTGCTTCCTCAACGACCTTCTGCGGGAAATCGTTTGGAATGCCGAGCTGATGGATTGCGATGAGCGAGACGGAGCGGGGTGCGGACGGATCGCCTAGACGTTCCACCACCCGGGCCTTCGGGAGACCCATGCGATCCTTCGGACCGACCTGTTCGGCTTCCACCAGCTCTCCGTCCGATGCGCCATTTAGGTCGCGCGCCGAGACCGCCCACTCGCGATCTGCGCCTTTATCGATTGGAAGGATCCGGCCTGTGTCTGCCGTCACCCGAATGACCCCAAGAATCCGCTTTGGGTTCGTTCCAATCCTTCGGATCAGGCGGGCTTCATATTGGTGGTCGTGTCCAGCCGTCTCGGTCAAACGACCGAGAATTCGATCGCCTGCGCCCAGCGCCGGATCAGATCGTCTGAGGGAAAGGAGGATCGTAGGGACAGCACCGGTGCCGGACCACTCCAGAGGGCGCGCAAACAGGTCGCCATCCTCATTCGGCTCGAGAACCTCCAGCACAGCAACAGGTGGGAGTTTATCCGGGTCCCGATAGGTCTTGCGCCGTTTCTCTAGATGCCCTTCGGCCTCTAACTCTTTCAGGATGCGCTTCAGATCAATTCGATCCGATCCCTTCACCCCGAACGCCTTGGCGATGTCGCGCTTCGACGTTTTCGTTGGGTTGTCTGAAACCCAGGACAGGATTTCGTCTTTGCTCGGGATGCGCGCCATACCCCCCGCTAGCACGGCATCATCGGGGCGTCATGCGGTTATTGGCGCGTGCAGATCTTCAATCGTATCGACGTCGCGGAGTGTCACAGAGTGTACGACAGAAAGCGCCCCTAACGAGGCGCGAGTATCTTCGAGCGCGTGTTCGGTCGACCAGCGGATCTGTTGGAACACGCCACTTGGGAGAACCATCCCAGCGCGGAATGCGATGCCCCAATATCCCCCGTCCACGGATGGGCCAATGGCACACTCATTGCCTTTCAACCGCTGAAAGAGATCGGCGACTTCACGGCGCCCAATTCCAGGAATGTCCGAGCCAATAATTGCCACCGATCTTGTTCGATCACGATGAACCAATCGCTTCATCCGGTCACCCAGATCCCCCGGACCTTGGGAAACACGAACGAAGGCGTTCGGCCAGACCTTTTGATTCAGCAGGTCTCGGTCCGGAGCTACTGCTAAGACAACCTCCCACCTCGGGCTTTGGATTCGGCGGAGCAGTGCACGGGTCTGATGTCGATACCAGCAGGCCGCCGTTGTCATTCCAATGGCTGCACCAAGCCGGGTTTTAACACGACCAGCACGCGGCGCCTTCACCATCACATAGACGCGTTTGCGGCTAGGGCTTGAAGTAAGCGCGGAGGATCTCGGCATAGACCTTCTTAAGCTCAAGGATGTGCGCGACGTC
>CAWUIX010000349.1:0-3682 GCA_963922395.1 uncultured Rhodobacterales bacterium
GTAGGCCTGTAACAAAAGGTCTGGCGTCAGGGTCAAATCACGCATCTGTCTGTCGGCTTCACTGGAATGTGCATGGGTGTGCCTATGGTTCCAAGGATACGGTGCGAATGCACAGGATGCGAGCGCTTGAAATCGCTTCTCTGAACAAGTATCTGCCCCCGGAAGAGCAGCCCGAGGATCCAATGGCCACCACTAATCCGCTTCAGTTCATTCAGCAGGTCCGCGCCGAAGTCTCAAAGGTGACCTGGCCGACCCGCCGTGAAGTTCTGATCACCTCCGTGATGGTTTTCATCATGGCGATGCTGACGGCGATCTTCTTCTTCTTTGTTGACTGGCTGATCCGTCAGGGCCTCGCTGCCATTCTCGGCATGTTCTGACCTGGGCCCTCCCAGAAACCCCTACCGCTCCAACTGACCCAGATCGATCGCGTCCCTTGAGATAAGGGCACGGCACATCTCTATGTCCTGCGCGAACGCCTTCTCCAGCGGCGTATGCGGGATCTCCCCGATCAATCCTCGCAAGGCTGCATCAGACAGATCCGCCGACACGGGCAGGGGCGCGTCCTCAACTGCGGTCACCTGATGACCAGGCGCCAGACGATCCAGCACCCGAACCACATCCGCAACTTCGATCACATCGTTCCGAACGTTACAGATAACCGCGTCCTTCGGCTCGGAGAGCGCGGCCCTGATAAACATCTCCGCCATGTCGGAGGCGTGTTGCAGCGAGACGAGACCACTGAACCGGATATGGAACGCACGGTTTGCCGCAACGGCCAGAACCGCCTTGGCGATGTCCGACGAAACCCCCTGATCCCGCGCAACCCCATAGACGATCGAAGGCCGCAACCCCGCGCTGCCGACGCCCCAGTCCTGGGCATAGATCCGCGCCGTCTCCTCATTCGCCACTTTGTAGACCCCATAAAGCGTGGCGGGTGCCGTCGGTCCGCTGTCCGGAACAGGCAAACTGTCGTAGGCCTCAGGCGGACCAAGCGCGGCCAGCGAACTTGCATAGGCCAGCCCCCGGACGTTTTCGTGCCGCACCGCCTCAAAAATATTCACTGTGCCCGTGACATTGACCGCAGCCCCAAGCGGGGGATTGGCCTTACAGAAGGGCACCTGAAGCCCCGCCAGATGGATAACGTGGGTCGCACCTGTGTCCGCCACGGTGGCACGGACGGCCTCAGTATCGGTGACATCCAATGACCGCCAATCCAGCCCCGAGATTTCTTCGTCCGACAACAGAAGGCGCGGGCGACCGGGCGACGGGTTCAGGTCCGTGGCCACAAACGACTGCTCGGCATCGAGAAGCCGCCGCAGCACCCAGGCCCCGATGCAACCATCGGCCCCGGTGATCAGGAATCGTCTCTCGGCCATCGTATCTCCCCCAGTACAGCTATAAACTCGCCGCGCCGTTTACCGAAGGTTCATGAAAGTAAACGTACGGTGTGCCCAAAGGCTGTGTACACCCAGTGTACGCCCTGTGTACGGGTTGTGCAGGGGAAATCGGACGCAAAACTCAGGTCTTGAACAGACCGTGCGCTGGGTGTATCTGCCGACCATTCCCCGACAGAGCAGAGATGGTTTGATGACCGATCCCGTCTGTCCGGGAGACAGGATTTGGTCAACGGACTGGAACAGAAAAATGGCGAAACGCTGGTACTCGGTAAGCGTCCTTTCAAACTTTGAAAAGAAGGTTGCAGAGCAGATCCGCCACTCTGTTGTGGATGCCGGTCTTGAGGATCAGATCGAAGAAGTTCTTGTTCCGACAGAAGAAGTTATTGAAATTCGCCGGGGCAAAAAGGTTCCCACGGAACGACGCTTCATGCCGGGCTATGTCCTGGTCCGGATGGAGATGTCAGACGAGGGCTACCACCTGATCAACTCGATCAACCGTGTCACTGGCTTCCTGGGGCCCCAAGGCCGCCCGATGCCGATGCGCGACGCCGAAGTGAACCAGATCCTGAACCGCGTCGAAGAAGGCGAAAGCGCGCCACGCACGCTGATCTCCTTCGAGGTTGGCGAAAAGGTCAAAGTCAAAGACGGCCCCTTCGAAGACTTCGACGGCACCGTCGAAGAAGTCGACGAAGACAACCAGCGCCTCAAGGTCACGGTCTCGATCTTCGGCCGCGCGACGCCTGTCGAGCTCGAATACACTCAGGTCGCCAAAGAAACTTAAGCTCCCCGCGCTTGGCATCATCCGCCCGACTGGCTTAGTCTCGACGCGAGGACTAACGCGCATTGGGGGTCGTTTGGTGCCGGGGGAAGAGGCGGGATATAGATCCGGCTCGGAGGTGAGCAGTCTCGGAGTTCGTCGCGAGACGGCGCTCCGCGACATTCTTAAGCTCATCAGCCAATCCCGGCACGACGAGACGCCGGTATTCGAAGCGATCCTACGCCACGCCTCAAGCCTGTGCGATGCACCCATGGCGGCGCTGAGTATGATAAGCGCGGATGGCAAACACTATGAAATCCTGTCGCAAATTGGGGCCCGCCCGGAGTTCGTCGACTACATTAAGGACAATCCGCCACAGCTCGATCCCGACCGTTATGTGGTGGCGCGCTCTATTCTGGAGATGCGCACAATCGCCGTCGACGACCTATCCGATCCCACCCTCTACGGCGCATCGGATGACGTGCGTGCGAAGAGCGTTTCGATGGAAGGTGTGCGCTCCGCGTTCTACGTGCCGCTTATTTCCGACGGCAAGGCGCTTGGCGCAATCCTCCTCTACCGGCGTGTCGTTGCCCCGTTCTCACCAGAGGACATAGCGCTCGTAGAAACCTTCGCAGAACAAGCGGTCATCGCAATCGAGAACGTGCGCCAGTTTAAAGCTCTAGAAAGGCGCACAACGGAAGTTCAGGCCCTGAATGCACAGCTTGAGCAACGGGTTGCCGATCAGGTCAATGAGATTGAACGGATGGGGCGCCTCAAACGGTTTCTGCCGCCCGCTGTCGCCGAAGCCGTCGTCGCCGAAGGTGACGATCAATTGCTACGGTCGCATCGGGCCCTGATCGCAACGCTTTTTGCGGACATCCGCGGGTTCACCGCCTTCGTAGAATCCGCAGAACCGGAGGAGACGATTGATGTCCTGCAGACCTATCACGAGGCGATGGGAGAGTTGTTGCGGGAGCACGGCGCCGGGGTCGATCAGCGTGTTGGCGACGGGATCATGGCGATCTTCAACGATCCGCTCCCCTGTGAAGACCCGGCGGGGGATGCGGTCAGACTGGCGCTGGCGATGCGGGAGCGGATGGTGGACCTTTGCGCAGGCTGGAAGCGGCTTGGGCACCGATTGGGGTTTGGCGTCGGGATCTCGTTGGGATATGCGACAGTCGGCATGGTCGGCTCTGAAGGGCGCCAGGATTATGCGGCGGCGGGGACAGTAGTAAACCTCGCGGCGCGCCTTAGCGACGAGGCGAAGGACGGGGAAATCTTGTTGAGCCCGCGCGCCTTTGCCGCGGTAGAGAGCGGCTTCGAGATCAAACCCCATGGCGAGATCGTGGTCAAAGGCTTACAGGCTCCGGTCGAAGTTCACCGGGTGGTTCGTTAGTCAGGCACCGGCCCTAACTGAATGATGTCGTGCTTCTTCTGAAGCGCATCCATCGCGTCAGCGTCCGCTAACTCCTCCGGGGTCATCGCGGCAAGGGTCGCCAGCATCTCGTCAAAGCCCGCTGGCTAAAAA
>CAWUIX010000350.1:0-3668 GCA_963922395.1 uncultured Rhodobacterales bacterium
ACCCGGCGGGCGCGCCTCTGGATGACAAGTTTCAAAAGGCCTTCGAATATTCCGACTGCTGGGTCGAAGATTCCCGTCTCGTCGTCCTGACAGCCCGCGACGCTGAACAGCGCGGGGCCGAAATTCTCACCCGAACAAAGGTCGTGTCAGCGTCCCGCGCCGACGGCACCTGGACCATCGAAACCGAGAATGTCGAGACAGGTGAACGCGCGACGTTTATGGCCAAGGTCCTGATCAATGCGGGCGGACCTTGGGTCGAGGATATCGTGCGCAACACAGCGCGGCTCAACACGTCCGAAGGCATCCGGCTGGTCCGTGGCAGCCACATCGTGACCCGGAAACTCTTCGACCACGACAAGTGCTATTTCTTCCGGGGCGCAGATGGGCGGATCATCTTTGCGATCCCCTATGAGACGGATTTCACCCTGATCGGAACGACCGACAAGGAACACAAGGACGACCCGCGCGACGCCCACGCAACAGAGGAAGAGCAGGACTATCTCTGCGCCTTCGCGTCTCAGTACTTCAAGCAACCGATCACGCGGGACGATGTCGTCTGGACCTATTCAGGCGTGCGCCCCCTTTACGATGACGGCGCCAAATCGGCGACAGCGGCCACACGCGACTATGTGCTTTCACTGGACGAGGCAGGCCCGCCAATCCTGAACATCTTCGGCGGTAAGATCACGACACACCGAAAGCTCGCGGAGGAGTCCGTCGACAAAATCGCCCATCACTTCCCCGATGCGAAAGGGCATTGGACCGCGGCAGTCCCGCTCCCTGGCGGAGACTTCCCGGTGGACGGTGTGCAAGCCCTCGTCACCAAACTGCAAGAGACCTACACCTTCCTGGACGACCGCTGGGCGCTGCGGCTCGTGCGAGCCTATGGAACAGAAGCGAGCACAATACTCGATAACGCCGCGCAAGTATCTGATCTGGGAGAAGAATTCGGCGGGACGCTGACCGAGGCAGAAGTTCGCTGGCTCATGGGCAGGGAATACGCCTGCCACGCCGACGACATTGTCTGGCGACGCTCGAAGCTCGGGCTTCGCATGAGCGAGGACGAGATCAAGGTCCTGGAAACCTGGATGCAGAAAGAGCGTGCAAAGACCGGGGTGACGGCAGCCGCCGAATAGGCAAGATACAAACGACGTGCCGGCCCACGAGAGGCCCGCTGCACGGGTATGAGGGAGGACACCATGGGCCATATTCTGGCGATCGATCAGGGCACAACATCCAGCCGCGCGATCTTGTTCGACGCAGAGATGAAAATCACTGCCGTGGCGCAGGAGGAATTCCCGCAACACTACCCCGCCCCCGGCTGGGTTGAGCATGATCCCTCCGACCTCTGGTCGACGACTGCCGCAACCTGCCGCGCGGCCATTGAGAAGGCCGGCATAAGCCCAGAAGACATTGCCGCGATTGGCATCACCAATCAGCGCGAAACCGTCGTGGTCTGGGACAAAGCCACGGGCAAACCGGTCCACAATGCGATTGTCTGGCAGGACCGGCGCACTGCGGAACTTTGCCAAAAGCTCAAATCCGAAGGGCATGAAGAAATGGTCACCGCCCGCACGGGCCTCCTTCTCGACCCTTATTTCTCAGCGACCAAACTCGCCTGGATCCTGGACCAGGACCCAAGCCTCCGGACCCGCGCCCGGAACGGCGAGATCCTGTTCGGCACCGTCGATTGCTATCTCATCTGGCGGCTGACGGGCGGACGCGCCCACCTCACGGACGCAACCAACGCCGCCCGAACCCTGCTCTACGACATCCATAAGGGCCGCTGGTCCAGCACGATCTGCGGTCTTCTCGACATCCCGATGGAGATGCTGCCCGAGGTCCGGGATTGCGCGGCAGAGTTCGGAATGACACGCGCAGACCTTTTCGGCCGCGAGATCCCGGTCCTAGGCGTCGCAGGCGACCAACAAGCCGCAACGGTAGGACAGGCCTGCTTTGAGCCGGGCATGTTCAAATCGACCTACGGCACAGGGTGCTTTGCGCTTCTCAACACTGGCGATCAGGCCGTCGCCTCCAAGAACCGCCTCCTCACCACCATCGGCTATCAGCTCGACGGCAAGGTGACTTACGCCCTCGAAGGGTCGATCTTTGTGGCGGGCGCCGTCGTTCAATGGCTGCGTGATGGCCTCAAAATCATCCGGGAAGCGAAAGAAACCCAGCCCCTGGCAGAGGCGTCTGATCCCGAACAGAACATCGTTCTTGTCCCGGCTTTCGTCGGCCTTGGCGCCCCCTACTGGAACCCCGATTGCCGAGGCGCGATCTACGGTCTGACCCGGAACACAGGGCCGGAAGAATTTGCGCGCGCCGCCCTGGAAAGCGTCGGCTACCAGACCCGTGACCTCCTGAAGGCCATGCACGCCGATTGGCCCGGCAGCGCCGAGGGCGGTGTTCTGCGCGTCGACGGCGGCATGTCCGCCTCTGACTGGGCGATGCAGTTTCTCTCTGACATCATCGGTGCGCCCGTGGATCGCCCCGAAGTCCTCGAAACCACCGCCCTCGGCGCCGCATGGCTCGCCGGCATGAAGGCGGGCGTCTATCCGGGAATGGGAGAGTTCGCGAAAACCTGGCGATTGGAGCAGCGGTTCGAACCGGCCATGGATGATGCTACACGCACCCGAAAAACGGACGCCTGGGATCGCGCCATCATAGCAACACTGCAGGCCTGATCAGCTTGCCTCCGGCGCCACCAAAAGGCGCCGGGTCGCGTCCAGCACCAGGTCCTCGGTGGACACCATCGCCTTGTCCGGTGTGGCCTTCCCGTCGATCGTCAGGAACGACAGCCCATGGACAAAGGTCCAGAGAGGGAAGCCAAGCTTCAAAACTTCTTCGTCAATTTCTGTCTTACCGGACCAGAGCGCGATTTGTTCAAGAACCACGCCGTAGCAGGCCATCCCCGACACTTCCATCGCTTCGGATTTGTCCTTGAACGCAAACATCATGCGGAAAACTTCGGGGTTCTCGATCGCATAGGTCACATAGGCCGTCCCAACGGCCGCGATGGCCTCAACGGTCCCGGGCGTTTGTCCGACCAGCGCGTGCCGGAAGCCCGCAGTCATCTCTCCGTATCCCTCAAGCGCCACTGCCTGAAGAATCTCGGTCCGGTCCTGAAAATGTTTATAGGGTGCCGCCGTCGACACGCCCGCCGCCCGGCAGGCCTCTGAGACAGAGAACCCATCAGGCCCCTTCTCCTCCACCAAAGCGCGCGTGGCCGTGATCAGCTGCTGCCGCAGATCGCCATGGTGATAGCGTGATTTGGTTTTTACATCCGCCATTGCCCGATCCTCGTACAAAATTATGCGCCTTGCGTCTTGATCTATAAGTTAGTACCTCTAACTAAGTTAGCAGCTCTAACCATATAGGCGCTGATTCGATGAAAGCCAAGGCCCTATCCCTCTTCTCCCGCGCTGTCCGCCGGACAGCAATCATTCTGGTCACATCGACCGCAATTGTTGCAGCAGGCGCATTGGTCTGGGTGGGAACTTCCACCCTGTCTGCGCGCGCCAATCAGGTCGTCGAGGTTGATGCGGCACCTCCATTGCCGGTGCGAACGGCCCTCCTTGAGGTCGAAAACAGCTATGATGTTCAAAGCACGTTCTCGGGTCGGGTTGAGGCACGCCAGGTCACGCCCCTAGGGTTCGAACAAGGCG
>CAWUIX010000351.1:0-3660 GCA_963922395.1 uncultured Rhodobacterales bacterium
CCTTCCTTGTGCATGTCGATGAAGATTTCGCCGAGGGAGCCGTCTTCGTATTCGCCCGTGCGGAGGTAGACCTTGTGCCCGCCGACAATTGCCTTTTGCGTGTAGCCGCGGCGTCGTTCTGGCATCTTCTCGCGATGTGAGCGGACGAGTTCCTTGACGACCACCTTCTCGACAATCTTCTCAGCCAGAACTTGTGCCTTTTCTGCTGGGGTGCCGGTCTCGAGCGTTTCCATTGCCTCGTCGTCATCTTCGACGAGAGCAGCAGCCAGCGGTTGCGAGAGTTTGGAGCCGTCGCGGTAGAGTGCGTTGGCTTTTACACCGAGGGACCAGCTGAGCTCATAGGCCTTCTGGCAATCCTCGATCGTCGCTGCGTTTGGCATGTTGATCGTTTTGGAGATCGCGCCGGAGATAAAGCTTTGCGCCGCCGCCATCATATGGATGTGGCTGTCGACGGAGAGGAAGCGCTTGCCTTTCTTGCCGCACGGGTTGGCGCAGTCGAAGACAGGGTAGTGCTCTTCCTTCAGGTGTGGTGCTCCTTCGAGCGTCATCGTTCCGCAGACATGGTCGTTTGCGGCGTCAATATCGGCCTTCTTGAACCCGAGCGATTTTAGAAGGTCGAAGGATGGGTCATTCAGCTTCGCAGCCGGGATGCCCAAGACGTCGGTGCAGAACTCGGCGCCCAGTGTCCACTGGTTGAAGACGAAGCGGATGTCGAAGGCCGATGGCAGTGCTGCCTCGATCTTATCTATCTCTGCCTGGCCAAACCCGTGGCCGATCAGGGCCGTGTGGTTGATGCCGGGCGCGTTGCCCAGTGTCCCGTGGCCGACGGCGTAGCTGATGATCTCTTCAATTTCTGCGCTGCCGTAGCCTAGGCCTTCGAGGGCCGCGGGCACCGAGCGGTTGATGATCTTGAAATATCCGCCGCCTGCGAGCTTTTTGAACTTCACGAGCGCGAAGTCTGGCTCAATCCCTGTTGTGTCACAGTCCATGACGAGGCCGATTGTGCCGGTCGGGGCGATCACGGTGGCCTGCGCGTTGCGGTAGCCGTGCTTTTCGCCCAGGGCCAGCGCTTCGTCCCATGCGCTCTTGGCGAGGTCGATCAGGCGTGCGTCCGGGCAGTTGCCGGCGTCGAGCGCGACCGGATTGACGTTCATCGTCTCGTAGCCGTCGGTGGCGCTGTGCGCGGCGCGGCGGTGGTTGCGGATGACGCGCAGCATGTGCTCGCTGTTCTTCGCGTAGCCAGGGAATGTGCCAAGTTCTTTGGCGATCTCCGCCGAGGTCGCATACGCCACACCGGTCATGATGGCCGTCAGGGCGCCGCAGAGTGAGCGTCCTTCGGGGCTGTCATAGCCATAGCCCATGTTCATCAGGAGGCCGCCGATGTTGGCGTAACCGAGTCCCAGTGTCCGGAAGTCGTAGCTGAGTTGGGCGATTTCACGCGACGGGAACTGGGCCATCAGAACGCTGATTTCCAGCGTCAGGGTCCAGAGTCGTGTGGCGTGCATGTAGTCGTCCGCCTGGAATTCCCCATCCTTGAGGAATGTCAGGAGGTTCATGGACGCGAGGTTACAGGCCGTATCGTCGAGGAACATATACTCTGAGCACGGGTTTGAGCCACGGATCGGCCCATCCTCTGGGCAAGTGTGCCAGGAATTGACGGTATCATGGAACTGGATGCCGGGGTCTGCACAGGCCCAGGCGGCGTGGCCGACCTTTTCCCAAAGATCGCGTGCCCGGACCTCCTTGGACACCGATCCATCAACGCGGTTGATCAGAGACCACATCTCGTCATTCTCGACGGCCTTCAGGAAGGCATCGGTGACGCGGATCGAGTTGTTTGAGTTCTGGCCCGAGACCGAGTTGTAGGCTTCGCTGTCCCAATCGGTGTCGTAGGTCGGGAACTCAATCGATGTGTGCCCCTGCCGCGCGTAGTCGAGGACGCGTTTGATATAAGTTTCGGGGATCGCAACCTTCTTGGCTTCGCGAATAGCAGTCTTCAGCGCACCGTTGGCTGCGGGATCGAAGGCGTCATCTTCTGCTCCGTCCCAAGTTCGGATCGCTTCAAAAATGCCGTTCAGCATCTTCTCGTGCATCTTCGAGCCGGCGACGATTGACGCTACTTTCTGTTCTTCGAGCACCTTCCATTGGATGAATTGCTCGATGTCCGGGTGATCGGCGTCGACGATGACCATCTTGGCCGCGCGGCGCGTGGTTCCGCCGGATTTGATCGCGCCAGCGGCGCGGTCGCCGATTTTCAAGAAACCCATGAGACCGGAAGATTTGCCGCCGCCCGAGAGGCGTTCGCCTTCGCCGCGTAGGTGGCTGAAGTTTGTGCCCGTGCCGGACCCGTACTTGAAGAGGCGTGCCTCACGGACCCACAGATCCATGATCCCTCCGTCGTTCACGAGGTCATCGGCGCAAGATTGGATGAAGCAGGCGTGGGGTTGCGGGTGCTCATAGGCAGACTTCGACTTGGTGAGCTTCCCGGTCTTGTAGTCCACGTAATGGTGGCCCTGGCTGGGGCCGTCGATCCCATAGGCCCAGTGGAGCCCTGTGTTGAACCATTGGGGAGAGTTCGGGGCTGCGCGCTGTGTGGCGAGCATGAACCGCATCTCATCGAAGTAGGCACGGGCATCGGTTTCCGATGTGAAGTAGCCGCCCTTCCAGCCCCAATAGGCCCATGCGCCTGCAAGACGATCGAAGACTTGCTTGGATGACGTTTCCCCGCCGAAGCGCTCTTCCTCGGGCAGTGCGTCCAACGCCTGTTTATCGGGAACAGAGCGCCACAGGAACTCTGGAACGCCTTTTTCGCGGACCTTCTTCAGCCGGGCAGGAACGCCCGCCTTCCGGAAATACTTCTGTGCAATCACGTCAGAGGCGACCTGACTCCAGCTTACAGGGACTTCTACGTCGTCCAGTTTGAACACGACCGTGCCGTCTGGATTTCTGATCTCCGACGTCGTGGTCGTGAAGTTCACCGACTCGTAGGCGTCGTCTCCTGCGGTCGTGAATGCGCGTTCGATTTTCATTGGCCGTGCCCCGTTACTCTTCAGCTTTTTTCTGGGATGTCCGGGGTTGGCCCCGATACTCCCTCGTTTCTCGTGCCGACAGAGCCGGGGGAAGCAGGACGAGTTGGGGGTTCCGGCGCAGTGTACGCATACGCCGGTCGCTGATGGCCGCTTGGGGTCGGCCGAGGTCAGTGATGTCTCTCCCGCTTGGCCCGTGAACCACTATATGTTGTGGAAACCCTGCCAGCCCACACAAGCTGCCGTAGGGGAGGTCCGACCGTCAACCACAAAATGTAGGATTGGCCACAAAAAAATGAATTGACGGGGAGAGGGTGACCCAGTTGCCTGATTCATCGCCCTACTCTGTGACATGATGTATGGAGCATACCCGGCTGTTTCCATTAAGTTTATTAGGCTATAGCTGTAGCGAAAGACAGTGGCGTTGACCTATCAAGGTGGAGGCGCTCAGGGTGCACAGTTATAGTGCGATCCGGCTTGAGATCAGATCAGTTCCACACAATATATGGTGGTCATCGATGCGGCAGGCTGCGGATGCGGTGAAACCGGCATCCAGCCACTAGATCTAGTGCTTGGAAAGTGGTCGGGGCGGCGAGATTCGAACTCACGACCCCCTGTACCCAAAACAGGTGCG
>CAWUIX010000352.1:0-3644 GCA_963922395.1 uncultured Rhodobacterales bacterium
GAAATCGAACGGTCCGTGACGCTCGGTGCTATCAACCGGATCGACATAGAGAACCTGCCAAACGACGGCGGTTCAATTTCCCTGTCTGCGCCGGGCCGACCGGTGGACGAGATCACAAGACCAGGGATCCTCAATCCAGACGAACTCCGTGGATACTCTGAGCTTTCGACATCCGAAAAGAGAGCCGCGATCCGCGCCGCGAACGATAGAGACGAGGATGATTTCGCGACCAAGGCCGAAGCGCTTGGCTCATACACCGCGAAGATCCGAATGAACCTGACCGTCCCATTGGGACCCGTCGATGAAGAAACGGAGACAAAGTCTGCTTGGCGCGGACGGATGATGCAAAAGACCCACTATGGATTGGTCAATGTCCGCACCGACGGCGAAACTATCATGTGTGCGACAATGGACGAAACGGGCGACGATTGGATCATCCACACCTTCCCGGCGAGGTTCACCGATCTGGATTTGTGAACGGCCTGGCCTGAAACGTGACTGCGCTTCTTGCGCACCTCCGGAATGGCGACATGATCGATCGCGTTTCGCTCTATAATCGATCAGGTCGCCAGGTCGTGACGCGGTCATTAGGCGTTGCGCCGAGGCTGTTGCCGTAACCCTTTCAGTTAGGGAAGATCGCGCGCAAATCGAAAACTCTCCAATCCGCGTTTTCCGACCCTATCTGATGCTCTCTTCGACACTGTCATTCGCTGACCTGGTCTCGAGCAGTTGATCGATCTTCGTAGCAATCCGGCGCATGTTGCGGTCGATCTGCACGAGCTTGGCGCGTACGTCGTCGTCGTGCAGCCCGCCATCGACACCATCTGCCATGGCCGCACGAAGGCCCGTCCGCAAGGTCAGACCCGGCGATACACCCAGCTCTTCGCTCAGCAGGACGCGAGTTGTCTCATAATGGCTTACGGCGCGGCCGCGCATCCCCTTGCGCCCATAGAGCTCGAGGAGCACCGCGTGAATATCCTCGCGGTAAGGATCCTCGCGGATCAAGAGACGGGCGGTCGAAATCGAATGGTCGACCTCTCCCGCATCGCGATAGGCGGCCATCAATTGTTCCAGCGCCCTTTCATAAATCGCCAATAGCTCGTCTCGTGCCTCCTTGGCCCAGTCACCCCTTATTCCGTCAAGCATTTCCCCCGAGCGTGCCTCGACCGCTGCCTCCAGCCTGGCAATGGCCTCGTTTGAAGGCTCAGCGATCAGGGCATCGCTGGCAGCGATAACCGCTTCGACATCGGTCGATACGCGCCGACGAAGTGCAAGCGCCTGATTCCCTGATGACGCTTTCAGAACTTCCGACGCGTGGTCTCCCAGTGCCATACGTAGTCGGCAGATGGCTGATGAAAGGCGCGAGGAGGATTTTGCCGAATCGCATTCGGGCGACATGATCTCGGCCAGACTGGCGCGGGCTGTCCCCCCCCGACGGCCAGGTAATCCCAGTAGTGCAAGAATGGAAAGGCTGGCAGGCGTAATCTCGACCTCGCTGGGTTCAGAAGTTTCAGTGCAGATGAAAAGGCCGGGAGGGCCCATAAGCCGTAAATGATATGTGCGCATCGGTATCCTCGCGGCGCTCAATGCCTGCGAAGCGCAGGCCAAAAAAAGTATTAAAGCCCCCAAAAAACAAACACCCCACAGCCGTTATAGCGTGAGTCCCCCGATTCCCATAAGACCTGATTTTGGGATCGAATGTTCTCAACTTCGCCTCTTGGATCACCGCAGTTTCTGATCAGGTGATTTTCCGGTGACGCGGGCGTGATCCACGACAGGCAAGGTGGTCGGGTCTGTTCCCAAGAGGTTGGGCTGAGATGGCTAGTCTAGGTGCTGTCAACGCCGTTGGCGAAAGCATTGCCCGGCACTTGACCGAGGCCCACCAGCTTCAGATCGAGGTCGAGGCCGCCCTGCCCGAACAAGAGCGCGTGTTACCAACCGCCACTTTTGCGCAAGTTTCTTCCGCACAGCTCTCTACCAACTTCGCACCCAACAGCAATCAGGTAACGCTGTTTCTCTATCGCATCGCAGTGGACAAGCATCTGCGCACAGCTGGCGATGCCAGAACACCAGGTCTGGTCGAGACGCGGCCACTCGGGCTCGAGCTGCACTATCTGATGACCGCCTGGGCCGGAACTCCGGCGGCAGAGCACACTCTGCTGTCCTGGGCCATGCGTGAGTTGCACATCCACGCAACCTTCGACCGCTCACGTCTGCATCCCGCGGACACCTGGCGACCTGAAGAGATCATTCAACTCGCACCGACGGAGATGAGCCACGAAGACATGATGCGGATCTGGGATGCGATGGCGCCAAGCTACAGGCTGTCGGTCAGCTATCTTGCGCGTGTCGTGCGCGTCGACGCACTGCCAGCAGCAACCACCGGTCCGATCGTCGCGACACGCTACGACGTGACAGCCCATGAATCACTTGTTTCGATGGAGGATGCCAGTGCTTGATCGGGTCACCAGACGAGTACTTGGCGCAATCCGGCTGGTGGACGAAGCCACGGGAGTACCGATTACCCGCGGACTGAAGATCGCGTCGCCGGGCCTGACACTCCACCGCACTAGATCGAGCCTCTATGTGATCATGGACGCTGAGGGACTGCGGCACCATCTAACGGAATTCCTTGCACCACCAGCGGCGCCCGCGGTCGAAGCGCTGAACTTCACACTAACGATCACCGATCCGTCCGGGGAGTTCGCGCCGCGCATAGCCGAGATTGAACTTCCTCGTGCGTTCGATCCCGCATCCGGCGTGCGCGACCTTCAGACCCCGATCGACATCGACATGTCCAGTGGATCTGCGCGCGTCACAAATCCAAGCTGGGCGGTCGCCGATGTACTTGTCATCGACCAGAACGATGATGCAATCCGGGGCGCTCTGATCGAGGTTTTGCCAGAGGGTGGCGGAGCACGCCTGACATGGGGCATCACGAACCGCAATGGCGAGGCCCGCCTGCCCGTCACCGGACTGCGGCCCTTTCAGGTGAACCTCGGCAACCCTGCCAATCCCAACGACGACACCATCGCAACGAACGTCACGCGCACTGATCTGCGAACGACGGTCGATCCGAATGCCCCATGGCCGCCAAACCCTGACGATCTCGCGGGCAACGACCCCGCCTTCCGCCGCACGACCCTTTCGCCCATATCGCTGACACCGGGCCGTGCAAGTTCCGCAACCGTGACGCTCGACCTGAGCTGATTTTCTTGCTGATCGGGCATCGTAGCCCGCCACATTGGAGAACCAAAATGAATGAAGTTCTTGCACCAGGTGTTTCGCTATTCGAGACCAGTTTCAGGCCCTCAAGCATCCAAAGTGTTGGGACCTCGACGACCGGCTTCGTGGGAATCACCCGAAACGGGCCTGTGGAGGGCCCGCCGCGGCTGGTGACAAGCTTCGGAGAATTCGAACGGCTCTATGGTGGGCTGGCACCGCTGACCATTTCCGGGCTAGCCGCAGCATCCGATACGAACTACCTCGCGATGGCCGTGCGGGGTTATTTTAACGAAGGCGGACGAAGGCTGTATATCAGCCGCGCTTTCCTTGCGGCGGGGGGAACAGGCCACGCACAGGCCGCCCTGATCGGCACGGCGACGACAGACAATCCACATCTGATCATGCGGGCGCGTTTCCCC
>CAWUIX010000353.1:0-3610 GCA_963922395.1 uncultured Rhodobacterales bacterium
TGCCCATCCGGTGACCGGAGACGTTGATCACGTCATCGACCCGTCCGGTGATCCAGTAGTCGCCGTCTTCATCCCGGCGACACCCGTCGCCCGAGAAGTAGAAGCCCTTGTAATCGCTGAAATAGGTCTTCTCGAAGCGGGCGTGATCGCCCCAGACCGTGCGCATCTGACCGGGCCAGCTGTCCTTGATGCAAAGGACGCCCTCAACCCCGTTGCCCTCGGTCAGCTCACCGCTGGTGGGCTCCAGAACCACAGGCTGCACGCCGAAGAACGGCTGCTGCGCCGCACCGGGCTTCAGCTCGGTCGCGCCCGGCAGCGGTGTCAGCATGTGACCGCCGGTTTCTGTCTGCCAGAACGTATCGACGATCGGGCAGCGGCCTTTGCCGACGACCTCGTTGTACCAGTTCCAGGCCTCGGGGTTGATCGGCTCACCGACCGACCCAAGGATCCGCAGATCCGACAGGTCGTGCTTCTCGACCCACTCGTTCCCGGCGCCCATCAGCGCGCGGATCGCCGTCGGTGCGGTGTAGAACTGGTTCACCTTGTGCTTGGCACAGACTTCCCAGAACCGCCCGGCATCCGGATAGGTCGGCACGCCTTCGAACATGATCGAGGTCGCACCATTCGCCAGCGGACCATAGACGATGTAGCTGTGGCCGGTGACCCAGCCGACATCCGCCGTGCACCAGAAGATATCACCGTCGTGATAGTCGAAGGTGTACTGATGCGTCATCGACGCATAGACGAGGTACCCGCCGCTTGAATGCACCACGCCCTTCGGCTGACCGGTGGAGCCCGAGGTGTAGAGGATGAACAGCGGATCCTCCGCATCCATCTCTTCCACCGGACATTCGGCAGAGGCCTCGGCCATCAGCGCGTTGCAGTCATGGTCGCGGTCGGTCCAGGTGGTCTGTCCACCGGTCCGCTTCACCACCAGACACTGAACATCCTCCTTGCAATGCAGAAGGGCCGTGTCGGTGTTGGACTTCAGGGGCGTCTCCCGTCCGCCCCGGGGCGCATAGTCTGCGGTGATGACGAGCTTCGCGTCACAGCCGTTGATCCGCGCCCCGAGCGCGTCCGGGGAGAAACCGGCAAAAACGATGGAATGAATGGCGCCAATCCGGGCGCAGGCCAGCATCGCATAGGCGGCCTCAGGGATCATCGGGAGGTAGATGATCACCCGGTCGCCCTTTTCGATGCCAAGACCTTTCAGGACGTTGGCCATCTTGCTGACCGAACGGTGAAGATCGCGATAGGTGATGTGCTGGACTGGCGTGGTCGACGGATCATCCGGCTCCCAGATGATCGCGGTCTGATCGGCACGCGTCTCAAGATGACGGTCGATGCAGTTTGCGGACACGTTCAGCGTCCCGTCCTCGAACCAGCGGATGTCGATGTTTCCCGGTTCGAACGACGTGTTCTTCACCTTCGTAAAGGGCTTGATCCAGTCGATCCGCTTGCCGTGTTCACCCCAGAACGCATCTGGGTCCGCGACGGAAGCGGCATACATTTCGGCGTATCCGGCCGCATCAACATGGGGTGTTGGCAAAGCAGTTTCGGCCGTTGCGGGCTCGCTCAAATCTTTCATGTGTCCTCCTACAGCGCGCCGGTTTGGCCCCCAAATCATGCCGATGGCGCTCGCAATAGAATTACACGTGTTTTGTGAAGCGGGACCTTGACCCCTCAAAGGGTTGTAGAATTTTGTAAATTTCTTTGTTGGAAAACGGCTGAAAATTTGTAAATTACTTCACAGACGTATGAATTTCCCTTATAGTTCAGGGAACTTACGGCTCTGGGCCAGAGCCCATCGACGGCTGCTCAGTATACAAACGCACACGAAAACCGGTTACCGGGCCCTGAAGGCCGTGTGCGACAGAACGTCACCCTATTCTGGACTTCGCCAAAATCCATCTGGGCCACACCCCGAAAACCAGCGGCGCGACCCTACAGATTCGGCCGGGATTCAGTGCGGATCTCCACCGAACGAAGTGGCGACGACGAGCCGCTAAAATCTCCCCCAAAACGAGAAACGGCGCCCGAAGGCGCCGCCCACTCATGTCTTCCCGCGGAAAGCTCAGTGCGTGACCGCCTGCGCCCCGCCCTTTCCGGCCTCCGCCGCACGGGCCACAGCGGCCGCTTCTTCCGCCGCTTCGTCCCACTCAATCGGCTCCGGATCACGGATAAGCGCCTGCTTCAGAACTTCGGACACATGTCCGACAGGAATGATCGTCAACCCGTCCTTCACGTTGTCCGGGATCTCCGGCAGATCCTTGGCATTCTCCTCGGGGATCAGCACTGTCTTGATGCCGCCGCGCAGGGCAGCCAGCAGCTTCTCCTTCAACCCGCCAATGGCCAGCACATTGCCACGCAATGTCACCTCGCCGGTCATCGCGATGTCCTTCTTCACCGGGATCCCGGTGAGGACGGACACGATGGACGTCACCATGGCAACACCCGCCGACGGCCCATCCTTTGGCGTCGCACCCTCGGGCACGTGCACGTGGATATCGAGCACATCGAACTTTGTCGGCTTTACTCCGATCTGCGGGCTAATCGAACGCACGAACGAAGACGCCGCATCAATCGACTCCTTCATCACGTCGCCCAGCTTGCCCGTCGTCTTCATCCGGCCCTTGCCAGGAAGGCGCAGCGCCTCGATCGACAGAAGATCCCCACCCACGGAGGTCCAGGCCAGACCGGTAACAACACCGACCTGATCCTCTTTCTCCGCGAGCCCGTAGCGGAACTTCTTCACACCCAGGAACTCTTCAAGGTTCTCAGGCGTGACGACGACCTTCTCGGTCTCCTTCTTCACAAGCTTGGTCACGGCCTTCCGTGTCAGCTTTGCGATCTCACGCTCAAGGTTCCGCACCCCCGCCTCGCGGGTGTAGGTCCGGATCATCTCCTGCAGCGCTTCGTCGGTCAGCTCGAACTCGGACGGCTTCAGCCCGTGGTTCTTCACCTGCTTCGCCGTCAGATGCTGCTTGGCGATCTCGCTCTTCTCGTCCTCGGTGTAGCCGGCAAGCGGAATGATCTCCATCCGGTCGAGAAGCGGGCTCGGCATGTTGTAGGAGTTCGCGGTCGTCAGGAACATCACGTTCGAGAGGTCGTATTCGACCTCCAGATAGTGATCGACGAAGGTCGAGTTCTGCTCCGGATCGAGAACCTCCAGCATCGCTGACGCCGGATCGCCCCGGAAGTCCTGGCCCATCTTGTCGATCTCATCCAACAGGATCAGAGGGTTCGTCGTCTTCGCCTTTTTCAGCGCTTGCACGATCTTACCCGGCATCGACCCGATATAGGTCCGCCGGTGGCCGCGGATCTCACTCTCGTCGCGCACACCGCCCAGGCTGATCCGAATGAACTCGCGGCCAGTGGCCTTGGCCACAGATTTACCCAGCGAGGTTTTACCCACGCCCGGCGGACCAACAAGACAGAGGATCGGCCCTTTAAGCTTCTTCGACCGCTGCTGAACAGCAAGATATTCGACAATCCGCTCTTTGACCTTCTCCAGGCCATAGTGATCGTCGTCCAGGATCTTTTCGGCGCGGCCCAGATCCTTCTTCACCCGGGACTTCACGCCCCACGGGAGCGCCAGCATCCAGTCCAG
>CAWUIX010000354.1:0-3601 GCA_963922395.1 uncultured Rhodobacterales bacterium
CCGCCCGCGCATCACCACGTGCCGCACAACCTGCGAGGCGAAGTAATCGTACTTGCCCGTCCGGATCGCCCCGGCTGCCAGAACTTCGACTTTCGGCTCAAGCTCCGTGCGCATCTTCATTTCGTCCACGTAATCCTGAGCCTCGTCCAGGCCCTCGGGGAAGGCCGCACTCATACTGACCGAGATCATCATCGTGTGTCGCGCATTCAGCGCCTGCGCGCGCGCCGCGACGAACACTTCGAAATCCTTCGGATGGCGGCGTTCATGAACGGATGCGGCGAGAATAACGTGGTCCGCACCTTCTAAGGTGGGCCATCGCGCGGCATCCGTGACGTCATAGACCTCGACTTCGTGACCGAGCGCATTCAGTTCAGATTCAGCGAATTTGGCAATCTTGCCCGTTTGCCCTTCCAGCGTGGCATACGCGATCATGACTTTCATCTGTGCTCTCCGGCTCTGACGAGGAGGGAAGATCCGCACTGCCCGATCCGGGCGCGGGATCACCTCAAGTGAGGCCAGTATAGCGAAGCCGGAGCGCTCCAGATTTGTCCCGTGTCAAATTGGGGCGTCAGCTTCTCATGCGATCAAAGCCGGGATCATAGGGCGAAGGTGGAATCACTTCTGCCGCGACTCGATCCCCGCACAGATCCAGCTCCATCCCGGTGCCATCCTGAGAATAGTCCGGCAAAACAAACGCATAGGCCAGGTTCATCCCAACCCGATGCCCCCAGTCCCCGGACGTCACGGTCCCCACAACCTGGTCCCCATCCATAAGCGACGCGCCGGGATGCGCCGGCGCATGGGTCGCATCGACCTTCAGCGTCACCAGTTTCCGCCGCACGCCCTCCGCATGACGCTTCTCCAGGGCCGCCTTACCCACAAAGTCGCCTTTGCCAAGCTTCACAAACCGGTCGAGCCCCGTTTCGAACGGATCAAATTCGGTCAGAAGATCCGCCTTCCAATGGAGGAACCCTTTCTCAAGCCGCATCGATTCCACCGCACGCGCCCCGAAAAGCCGCAGCCCATGGGCCTCACCCGCCGCCCGCAGCGCAAGGTAGACGGCGTAAAGGGACGCATTCGGCACATGGATCTCATAGGCCAACTCGCCCGAGAAACTAACGCCCATCACGGTGGCAGGCGAAAATCCGATGAAACACTCCCGGACCGAAAGCCAGGGAAACGCCTCCTTCGACCAATCACCCCGTGAACAGGCCGACAGAACATCCCGTGCCTTTGGACCGGCAAGCACAAGGATCGTCTGATCGTTTGTCAGCGACCGGACCTGCACATCCTCGTCCGCGCTCAGATGCGCGGTCAGCCAGTCCATATCGTGGAACTCGGCCGCCGCCGCTGACCCAAACCAGATCCGCTCCGGCCCCCGGTCGCTGGCGGGAAGGTTCGCAACCGTCGCCTCGCACTTGATCATCCCATGGTCGTTCAGGAGGTAACCCAGCCCGACCCGACCGTCGCGCCGCGTCACTGTTCCACAGAACAGCCGATCCAGAAACGCGTGTCGGTCTGCCCCGGTTATCTCGATCCGGTTGAACCCGTTCACCTCGGCCAGCCCGACACCGTTCTGCACATTCGCGATCTCGCCCGCGACCACATCGAACGCCTCATCGAAGTTGAAGCTCAGGCTCGGATGAAAATCGGGGTCCGGCTTGATGTAATCCATCCGCTCCCAGCCATTCACCACTGTGAACTCCGCACCTTCGGCGGCCAAAATGGGGGTCAAAGGCGTCGTTTTCGCAGGCCGCCCTGCGGGACGATGCTCATGCGGAAAATGGAACCGGAACTCGTTCTGATAGTCCTCAATCGCCTTCAGCGAGGTGAGCTCGACATTCGTGTGACCCGTGAACCGCCGCGGATCGATGACCCAGGTGTCATAGCAGGCCTCGCCATGCACGATCTGTTGCGCCAGAAGCCAGCCATGCCCGCCCCCTTCGCCCAGACCAGCTCGCAACCCGATGATACAGAACGCATTCCGCTTGCCCGGGATCGGGCCAACCAGCGGCGCCCCGTCAATCGTGTAGGTGATCGGCCCGTTCACCACGGCGCGGATCCCCGTCTCCTCCAGCGCCGGCATCCGCGCAAACGCGCCTTCCAGCACGTCCATCACACGTTCCAGATCGTCGGGGCAGAGCGCATTCACGAAATTCGGATCAATCCCCTCCATCCCCCAGGGGCGGCAATCCTGCTCATAGAACCCCACCAGCAAACCGCCCTTTTCCTGGCGGCTGTAAAAGTCGCTGATCGGGCACCGCAGAAGCGGCATCCGATGCCCGGCCTCGGCAATCCCGGGGATGTCTTCGGTCAGGAAATACTGGTGCTCCATCGACGCAACCGGATGATGCACCCCCATCATCGCGCCGACTTCGTTCACCCGGTACCCACCGGCATTCACGATGACATCGCAATCGATGTCACCCTTTTCGGTATGCACGGTCCAGGTGTCATCCGCCTTCTGCGTCAGCCCGGTCACCGGCGTGTGCCGGTACACTTCCGCGCCCGCATTCCGCGCCCGCCGCGCCAGCGCCTGACAGAGCTGCGCGGGATCAATGTCTCCGTCCAGCGGATCCCACAACCCGCCAATCAGATTCTCGGTTGAGATCAGGGGATGCCGCCGCGCGCATTCTTCGGCATCGATCACCTCAAACTCGACGCCCATCCCACGGGCCATCGAAGCGAAGTGGCGATAGCCCTGCATCTGCGCCTCGGTATTCGCCAGACGAATGCCGCCATCGGCGTGGTGGTAGTTGATCGGATACTCGGGATCTTCAGCCAACTCTTTGTAAAGGTTGATTGAATGCGTCTTCAGGCCTACCATCGTCTGGGTCATGCCAAAGTTCGTGACCTGCGCCGCAGAATGCCATGTGGTCCCGCTGGTAAGCTCATTCCGCTCCACCAAAACCACATCGTTCCACCCCTCCTGGGTCAGGTGGTACAGCGTCGAACATCCGGCGATCCCGCCGCCAATGACCACAACCTTCGTCCGCGATTTCATGGGGCCTCCCGTCGATCCAATCCGGGCCGAACAGGATCAGAGATTTGGATGCCCCGCCTGCGTGATCGCGACTTCGGGACGTCGCGATCAGACCCGAATTTGCCCGAGCCGGGACAGAAACCGTGAAAAGAGAAGCGCGAGCAAAAGCGGCGGCCCCATACTCAAGAGCGCAAGTGCCAACCCCGGCCCGGACCCGCCGCCCAAAAACCCAAGCCCCCGCATCAGGGTCCAGACGCTGCCGTCGATCGAGATCATCAGGGGCCAAAGGTACTGGTTCCAGCCAAAGATAAAGGTGATCAGCAGGACCGCTCCGATGGGCGCCCAGGACAATGGCATGGCAAAATCCCGCAGAAACCGCAGCGGACCCGCCCCATCCAGCCGCGCCGCTTCAAGAAGGCTCGGCGGCATCGTTTTCAAGTGCTGGCGAAAGATCAGCGTCCCAAGGGCCAGGGGCAGAACCGGCAGGATCATACCCGCCACACTTCCCAACAGCCCCAACTCAGCAGCCACAACAAAGGTCGGCAGCATCCGCGCCTCGACCGGAAAGTAAAGCGTCGTCAGCGTGACCCAGAAGAACAGGCGCGCGCCCCGGTCCGC
>CAWUIX010000355.1:0-3594 GCA_963922395.1 uncultured Rhodobacterales bacterium
TGTCCAGTGGATATTCCTGTTCAACAACACGCTGATCGGACGGCTGATCGTGGGACCGATCCTTGGGCAGTTTGCATTCCTGCACGGGGATCTGCGGGCCCATCGGGCGGGGGACAAGCGGGTCGTACGCGGCTGGCTTTGGCACATTCCCGCGTTGATCGTCCTCGGGGTCTGGTTCAGCGCCGTCGCAAGTCTTCCGGTCTGGGCCTACTTCGTGGCGATCTATATGGCGATGTCGATCCTTAAGATCCGGACATTCCTGGAGCATCAGGCGCATGAGCGGGCAAGCGGGCGGACGGTCATCATCGAGGATCGAGGGCCACTCGCCTGGATGTTCCTGAACAACAACCTACACGTTGTGCACCACATGCATCCGCAGGTGCCTTGGTATAAGCTGCCCGGGCTCTATGCGGCCCATGCGGCGCATTACCAGCGGCGGAACGGGAACTACGTTTACCCGTCCTATGCCGAGGTCTTCCGGCGTTATTTCTGGTCGCGCAAGGATCCGGTCGCGCACCCGCATCGGGCCCACTAGGGCTGGCTGATCAACTGGCCGCGTGCCAGTAAGCGCCCATGGAGGCGTGGATTCCCATAACCATCGCGGCAGCTTTGGCGCAGACCGGGCGGTTCATGGTGCAGAAGCACCTGGCCTCTGGCACGTTGTCGGCCAGCGGGGCGACGCTGGCGCGGTTTCTTTACTCGGCGCCATTGGTGGTTGTGGGTGTCGCGATCTACATGGCGCTTCTGGGCTATGAGATGCCACCCTTGAGCGCCGCCTTCTGGATCTATGCGATGGTTGGGGGCGGAGCGCAGATTCTGGCCACGATCTGTGTGGTTGCGATCTTTGCACACCGAAACTTCGCGGTTGGGATCACGTTTAAGAAGACCGAGGTCATTCTAACGGCGCTGGTGGGCTTCGTGATCCTAGGGGATCGGATTAGCGCGCTTGGCGCTTTGGCGGTTGGCGTCGGATTTCTTGGAGTCATCTGGCTGTCTGATCCGCCGGGGTCGGTGCGCGAGGGAATTGGGCGGTTCTTCAACCGTGCGGCGGGGCTCGGTTTGCTTTCGGGTGTCTTCTTTGCCTTCGGCGCGGTGGGGTATCGTGGGGCGGTTCTGGAGGTGCCGGTCGACGACACGGCGTTTCGTGCGGGCCTGACGCTTGCCTTTGTGACGGTGGCGCAGACGCTGGCGCTTGGGGCCTGGCTATTGGTGCGCGAGCCGAGGCAGGTGGGGGCCGTGCTCAGGAGCTGGCGGGTGTCGTCGGTGGTCGGCGTTTTGTCGATGATCGGGAGTTTTTGCTGGTTCGCCGCATTCAGCCTTCAGAACGCGGCTTATGTGTTCGCGCTTGGCCAGATCGAACTGATCTTCTCGATTCTTGCCGCAACTCTGTGGTTCCGGGAGGCGATCACGCGGCGGGAGGCGATTGGTATGGCCGTGCTGACCGTGTCCATCATCCTGCTGGTGGCAGCGACCTGAGGTCAGGCACGACCCAAGGCGCGGAGCAGACTTTCCTCTTCATCGTTTTGGAAGAAGGGCACGACGGCAGGTGCGCCGAGGTCCGGAAGTTGGCGCGTGACTTCGGCCAGGACGATTTCGGTGATGAAGGGCAGGTCGTAGCGACGGACGTCCTGTAGCGGGATCCACTGGAGGTGGCTCAGCTCGTCGGAGGCGTGGGAGAAGTCGTCGGGGTCTCCGGCGATCCGTGCGGCATCGACCACGAAGAACCGGGCGTCAAAGCGACGGGGACGGCCCGGGGGAGTGATGGCGCGGAAGACGAAGCGGAGGCCGGAGGCGTCCGGTAGGTGGCCGGTTTCGGCGAAGGTCGCCCAATCGGGGGGCGGCGGGGATGGCCACGTTGAGTGGCGCCCGAGGATGAGGCCGGTTTCTTCCCAAAGCTCCCGTATGGCGGCGCTGGCCAGGGCAGCGGGTGCGACGCTGCTCGTGTCCTCAGCGAGGCGTGCCGCGCAGTTTGGGTTCAGGCCAGAGGCGAGTGGGATCGACCCATCCTGTGGATCGACGGCGCCGCCGGGGAAGACAACCTTGTTCGGCATGAAGGCCGCTTTGGCCCCGCGTTGTCCCATCAAGACCGCCGGTTCGGTGGCCGCGTCGCGGAGGACGATCACTGTGGCGGCGTCGCGGACAGGTGTGGCGGTCATTCGGGTTCGGGCCTCATTGTTCCAGGCCTTAGGGGGAGCGCTCAGGCGAAGCCGTGCATGCGCCGGGCCCATTGGAAGGCCACGATCGCCCCTTTTAGCCTGGGCAATAGATAGAGCGAGAGGGCGACACAGCCAACCGACATCACGCTTGCCAGGACCAGAGGGTCGGGGCGGAAGGTGGTGAAAGACCAGATCATTGCCGGCGCCATGAGATGTCCGACAATCAGGACGGTCAGGTAGGCCGGGCCGTCATCGGCGCGGGCCGCAGTGAAATCTTCGCCGCAGACGGGGCAGGTGTCCCGCATCTTCAGGTAGCCTTTGAGCATGGGGCCCGAGCCGCAATGCGGACAGCGCCGACGCCAGCCGCGCAGTAGTGCGGGTTTCATTGGGCGATCGTCCACAGACCCCTCGTGTGGCGTGTCGTCGAACATGTAATCTGAACCTTAAAAGTCGTGTGCCTGTGCGACAGAGATGTAAGCAAAAGGGCGGCGCACACCATTGGTCAGATCGTCCTTGCGGCGGGATGTCGCGAAATTTTTCTCACCTGTTGCGACGGATTTGGGCGACTAGCGCGTTTGAGAGGCATCACAGGACGCTGGACAGTGGTTCAGCACAGGATGACCTTTGGAGAGTAAGATGAAGAAAACGATAGTGATTTGCGCATCAGTGGCCGCGATTGCGGTGACGGGTGGTGTGGCACTGGCTCGAGACCACGGGCCGCGTGACCCGCAGGCGATGTTCGAGCGGTTCGACACGGATGGAGACGGATCGGTGACGCGGGCGGAGATCGAAGCCGGTCGGTCGGCCAGGTTCGAAGAGTTTGACGCCAATGGCGACGGCGCGGTCAGCGAAGAAGAGTTCGTAGCCGAAGCCGAAGCGCGCGCGGGTGAGCGCGCAGCGGAGATGTTTGCGCGGCTTGATGTGGATGGCGATGGCGTCTTGTCGGAGGATGCTTTGGCGGCACAGGGCAAATCGATGCGGCGGCTCGAGCGCATGTTCGACCGGATCGATGCGAATGGGGATGATGCGATCTCGCCCGATGAGGTGGAAGCGGCGATGGAGCGGTTCGCAGAGATGCGCGAGCGGCGCGGCCATGGTGGCGACCGCAACTGATCCCAATCTAGGCGCGTGCCCGGGTCTTTGGACCGGGGCACGCATTGCCCGTCCAGAGCCCAGGCGCTACTCAGTGTTGGGCGGGCGAGGATACTTCGGCGACGATGGACGACATCCCCGACGAGGCGCTTTTGATCGCTTACGGCAATGGCGATCCGGAGGCGGCGGGTCTTCTGACCCGGCGGCTGGCGCCGCGTGTTCTGAGCTACGCGACGCGCCTTCTGGGCAATGCTGCCGATGCCGAGGATGTGGCGCAGGAGGCAATGCTGCGGATCTGGCGGATCGCGCCGGACGGCGAGGTCTCTGCCCTGATCCAGGGCGAACA
>CAWUIX010000356.1:0-3592 GCA_963922395.1 uncultured Rhodobacterales bacterium
CCCTCATCAAGCAAAATCTTACCCGGCGCCCATCATATCCAGGGCAAGGCGCGGCACGTCATTCACGGAAAATCCCTCCGCCGGGCCCAGAATGTTGGCCCAGAGGATCAGAATGCCGCCCAGGACCATGCAGGACACGGGCCCCCGCATGGTGCGGTTCGACGTGGAAAACGCCCCGATAAACAGCGGAAGAGAGAACGCCACAAAGAGGATACCAAGGACGAACAGGTGCTCTGGCCGCATCACGACCCTCCAACGCATCGCCCCCTTGGGGATGCGAGGATACCGCAAGATCGGTTAACGAATCAACGTCAGGCCCGGATCACTCCGGATCGGTGGAGAAAATCAGCCGTTCCTCACAGGGCGCGATCCGCAGAATATTGGTCGATCCCGGCACGTTGAACGGCACCCCCGCGATCACGACGATCTGGTCGGCTTCTTCCGCAAACCCGTCCTTCCGGGCCGCCCGCGCAGCACTCACCACTGCTTGCTTAAACCGCTCCAGCCGCCCGGTCAGCACACAGTGCAGACCCCAGGTCAGCACAAGCTGACGTGCTGACGACAACTGGTGTGTCATCGCGATGATCGGCGGGCGTGGGCGTTCGCGTGAGATCAGGCGCGCTGTCGTGCCCGACTGCGAGAAGCAGCAGATTGCGCTGATATCCGTCGTCTCGGCGATTTCCCGCGCCGCGGACACAATGGCATCTGCCGAGGTTTCGCGCTTCCCGCCCCGGCTTGCCTCGATCACGTTCCGATAAGTCGGGTCGCTTTCGACCTCACACGCCACCGCATTCATCGTCGTCACGGCCTCGATCGGATACTGACCTGCTGCGCTTTCGGCAGACAACATAATCGCGTCCGCGCCTTCATAGATCGCGGCCGCCACATCCGACACCTCGGCCCGCGTAGGCATCGGGCTCTCGATCATCGATTCCAACATCTGCGTTGCCACGATCACCGGTTTTGCCGCAGCCCGGCACTTCCGCACCAACTGCTTCTGGATCGGCGGCACGTTCTGGACCGGCAATTCCACGCCCAGATCCCCACGGGCCACCATAATACCGTCCGAAACCTTCAGGATCTCATCAAACGTGGAAACCGCAGCTGGCTTTTCGATCTTCGACAGGATCGCCGCCCGCCCGTTTGCCAGCTCACGCGCGTCCCAAACATCCTCCGGACGCTGGACAAAGGACAGGGCGAGCCAGTCGACACCCAGCTCACACACGAATTCCAGGTCCTTGCGATCCTTCTCGCTTAATGCCGCGAGCGGAAGGACAACATCCGGAACGTTCACACCCTTTCGGTTCGAAATCGTGCCGCCCACCGTGACGGTACAATCCGCAAAATCCGGCCCGCAATCTTCGACCTTCAGACGGATCTTCCCGTCATTCACCAGAAGGCTCGCGCCCGGCTTCAGCGCATCAAAGATCTCTTTGTGGGGCAGCTGCACCCGCGTCGCATCGCCAGGGGCATCATCCAGGTCCAGCCGGAACGCCTGCCCGATCTCCAGCTCCGCACTGTCTCCGTCAAAAACGCCGACCCGCAGTTTCGGGCCTTGAAGGTCCGCAAGAATCGCGATCGGGCGCCCGACCTCTTCCTCCACCGCACGGATGATCTTGTGCCGCTCGGCGATCTCGTCATGGCTGCCGTGGCTCATGTTCAGGCGGAACACATCGGCGCCTGCATCAAAGAGTGCGCGAATGGTCTTTTGGTCCGACGATGCGGGGCCAAGGGTCGCGACAATTTTAATGTTGCGAAGTCGTCTCATGGCCTGTCTGCCCCTCTTGGAATCTCTGCGGGTCGCGGTTGACGGCGTTATCGCTGATAACGCTAACGGTGACAACTGGCGTCCCGGCTTAAGGTCGCATATGTCACCGGGGGTGCAACGGTATGACGCGGTAATGAACGACGATCCTTTCGAGATTGAAGGCGAAACCAGACCCGGGCCATGGCTTGTGGCCTGTGACCACGCCTCAAACAGCGTTCCGCCCTGCACAAACGGGGGCACACTCGGCCTGTCTGAAGCGGAAATGTCCCGCCACATCGCGTTTGACATCGGGGCCGCGGGTGTCTCGCGGGGTCTCGCAGCTGCCCTCAACGCCCCTGCCATCCTCTCACGCTTCTCGCGCCTGGTGATAGACCCTAACCGGGGCGAAGACGATCCCACACTGATCATGCGTGTTTATGACCGGACAATCGTCCCGGGAAACCGCCACATCGACGAGGCAGAGCGCACCCGGCGCCTCAACACCTTTTACCGCCCGTATCATGCGGCCCTCGCCGAATGCGCAGCCCGGCACCGCGATACCCTTCTGGTGGCGGTCCACAGCTTCACCCCACAGCTCCAGGGTCGGCCCATGCGCCCATGGCACGTGGGCATCCTTTACGACCCGCGCGACGAACGCCTCTCGCGCCCATTCATCGACCGGCTCTACGCCGAGGGGGATCTGGTGGTCGGCGAGAATGAACCCTACGCAGGCCATCTGCCTGGCGACACAATCGACCGGCATGGCCTGATCCCGGGACGCCCAAATGTTCTGATCGAACTGCGTCACGATCTGATAGACACACCCGAGAAACAGGCCCACTGGGCCAGCCGCCTCGCCCCACTTCTTGAAGCCGCCCGTGCGGATGCCAATCTGTAAAGAAACCGGAGGGAACCATGGACGACCAGACCCGCCTCGAACTCGAAGCTGCCGCCTTTCGCCGGCTGCGCGATCACCTGCGCGAACGCACCGATGTGCAAAACATCGATATGATGAACCTCTCGGGCTTCTGCCGGAACTGCCTGTCCCGCTGGTATCAGGAAGCGGCAAGCGAACGCGGCATCGAAATGACCAAGGATGAAGGGCGCGAAATCGTCTACGGCATGCCCTATGACGACTGGAAGTCTCAGTTCCAGACCGAGGCAACGCCAGAACAACAGGCCGCCTTCGCCGAAAGCCACAAGCACGATTAAGTGGGCCGTGCCGGATCGCACCCCATCGTGATTGGGCGGAAGGCTCAAAGACGCTATGATGCGGCCAAGTGAAACCAGACAAGGACAATCGCTATGCTAAGACTCGCACTTGTTCTCGCCCTGGCCCCGGCTGCTGCATTCGCCGTGCCACAACAAATGCTGAACCAGATCGAAAACCGCCTTGGAAGCTACCAGATAAAGACGGACGTCTCGAAGCTCACCAATGCGCAGGCCACCGCCCTTTACTTTGAGCTCACCAGCAGTGACGGAAACCGCGTCGGCGACCGCCTGCGCAAACGGCAACGCCTTCTGAACATCATCCGCAAAGGGGAAGACTTCTGATGCGACCGATCGCCCTGTTCGTTCTGACCGCAGCGCTCTTGGCGCCAATGGCCGCCACCGCGCAAACCAAGCTGCAACAGCAGGTTCAGCGCGGGCTCAGTGAGCAGGGCATCGACGCCGACACCACGCAGATGGAGGTCTCGACACTCGCAGCCCTGCACTTCCAATTGACGGGCCCGAATGACCCGGGCGAGGGGGATATGCGCTCGCGCGAGGCCCTGATCTCGATCCTTCGGAAAGCAGGAGTACCGTTCGAATGACCCGCATTCTCCTAATATCCCTCGCCCTGGC
>CAWUIX010000357.1:0-3589 GCA_963922395.1 uncultured Rhodobacterales bacterium
AACGCTCTTCCACCGAATTGGTTGCACATTCCGATTGGCTATAACGGGCGAGCTGCGTCGGTTGTCGTTTCGGGTACGGAGGTTGTTCGGCCCCATGGGCAGTTGAAGGATCCAGACGCTGATCACCCCTTTCTCGGACCAAGCCGGCGGTTCGATTTCGAATTGGAACTGGGTGCCGTCGTAGGGGCTCCCTCGGACGGCCCGATGAATGCGGCAGAAGCGTTCAAAAACATTTTTGGGTATGTCCTGCTAAACGATTGGTCTGCGCGGGACGTCCAAGCCTGGGAATACCAACCCCTTGGGCCGTTTCAGTCGAAGGCTACAGCCACGACGATCAGCCCGTGGATTGTCACGGCGGAAGCTCTAGCGCCATTTCGGGTTCCTGCGCCTTCACGCGAGGTGCCTCTCCTTGATTATCTCTCCGAGCCAGAACCCATGCACTACAGTATTGGGATGAGGGTTGATCTGCATTCCCGGGAGGGGGTGGGGCGCACGATCGGCCAGACCAATGCCTGCGCTCTATATTATTCAGCGGCCCAGCAGTTGGCGCATCACACACTGAGCGGTTGTCCGATGCGCGTCGGCGATCTTCTTGGCTCTGGTACGATATCTGGTCCCGATCGGGATAGTCTCGGTTCGCTTTTGGAGATGAGTTGGGGCGGGACAGCGCCGGTGTCACTGGGCCCAGGTGTCGACCGCTGTTTTCTGGAAGATGGAGATTGCGTGACCTTGACCGGTGCGGCGATGGGCGATGGTTACAGGATTGGGTTCGGGGCGTGTGCCGGACGTGTGATGCCGGCCCGTTAGGGGCGTGATAGGGTTGGATTGAGCGTAGTCTGGGCCGAACATTCGCCTCATGTCCAATAGAGGATTGCCAGTACATGAGAGATCGCATCAGAGCGCATACTTTGACGGACGAGACCGCGTTGGTCCGTTGGCTGGTGTCCCAGGCTGATCTGGATGTGAGAGCAAGATCGGCGATTTCTGAGCGCGCCGCGGGTTTGGTTCGCTCTGTAAGATCAGCTGGCAACGTCGGGATGATGGAGCAGTTCCTCTCCGAGTACGGCCTGTCGACAGATGAAGGCGTGGCCCTGATGTGCCTCGCAGAGGCGATGCTGCGCGTGCCCGATGCGGAGACCGTAGATGCGCTCATCCGTGACAAGATCACACCACATGATTGGGCGAGCCACATTGGAGATTCCGGATCTATCCTGGTGAACGCGTCGACCTGGGCGCTTCTTCTGACAGGCCGTGTTCTGGACGATGAAGGCACCGGGGTTGTGGGAACACTCCATGCCATGGTCCGACGTCTTGGCGAACCTGTCATCCGGAAGGCCGTGGGGCAGGCGATGGCGGAGATGGGGGCGCAATTCGTTCTGGGCCAGACCATTAGCGAGGCGATGTCACGCGGCGGCGCGATGGTTCAGAAGGGCTACACATATTCCTACGACATGCTTGGTGAAGCGGCGCGCACCTATGCGGATGCTGATCGGTATTTCGAGGCCTATGCGCGGGCAATTGACGCGATCGCTTCTGGGGCGGCATCGGGCGATGTGCGTTCTAATCCGGGTATCTCGGTAAAGCTGTCCGCGCTTCACCCGAGGTATGAACAAAGCCAGCGCGACACGATGGTCCCGGAACTGTCGGATCGCCTTCTCAACTTGGCGCAGATGGCGGCGAAGGCCCAGATCGGGTTTAATATCGATGCAGAAGAAGCTGATCGTCTTGATCTTTCTCTCGGTATTATCGAACGCGTCCTATCGGATCAAAGTCTGGCCGGGTGGGATGGGTTTGGCGTCGTTGTGCAGGCCTTCGGGCGCAGAGCCCTGCCGGTCATCGACTGGCTTTCCGATCTTGCCACAACACACAATCGTCGGATCATGGTGCGTCTTGTGAAGGGCGCCTATTGGGATATGGAGATCAAGCGTGCCCAGGTCTTAGGGTTGGCGGATTTCCCTGTGTTCACGCAAAAGAGCCATACGGACGTGAGCTACCTGGCCGCAGCTCGAAAGCTTCTCTCGCTCACCGATCGGATCTACCCCCAATTTGCCACGCACAACGCGCACTCCGTGGCCGCGATCCTGCATATGGCCGACGACAATACGGCCTTCGAGTTCCAGCGCTTGCACGGAATGGGCGAGGCCCTGCACGAAGCGGTTCGAGAGGCCGAGGGGACGCAGTGTCGGATCTACGCCCCCGTTGGCGCACATGAGGATCTGCTGGCTTATCTGGTGCGGCGACTGCTCGAAAATGGCGCCAACTCTTCCTTCGTGCATCAGATCGTGGACCTAACGGTCTCAGCAGAAGAGATTGCGCAAGATCCAATTGGTATGACGGAAAACTCTGCGTTCTTGCCGAGCGATGCTATTCAGCGCCCGGCAGATTTGTTCTCTCCTCGCTTAAACTCGCAAGGGTGGGATATTACGGACCCCGCTGTTCTATCCGAGATCGACAGAGGTACATCGGATTTTACGGCGCCATATCAATGGCATGCGGCATCTATTTCGCCCTCTTCGGAGGGCACGAAGGAAGCTCGGGAGGTCACTAATCCAGCGCGTCCGTCAGAAATCGTTGGCACCGTGGCAGAGGCAGACCACCAACTCGCGACGTTAGCAATTGGCGTAGCCCAGTCGGGGCAAAGCGAATGGGAAGCCTTGGGAGCCGCCGGGCGGGCACATATTCTGCGCCGTGCCGCGGAGCTCTATGAAGAGAACGCACGTGAGATCTTTGCGCTTCTCGCTAGAGAGGCAGGAAAAACACTGTCCGATGCAGTAGCCGAACTTCGGGAAGCAGTAGATTTTCTGAGGTACTATGCTGACGAGGTGGAGCAGGCAGATGACCAGAATCCTGCACACGGCGTTGTTGTTTGCATCAGCCCTTGGAACTTTCCTCTTGCGATCTTCACCGGGCAGGTGGCCGCAGCGTTGGTCGCAGGGAATGCAGTCTTGGCGAAGCCAGCGGAGCAAACACCTTTGATCGCGTTTCGCGCCGTTGAGTGGCTTCTCGAAGCCGGAGTCCACGAAGGCGCGTTACAACTCTTGCTGGGCGATGGTGAATCTGTGGGGGCGGCACTCACGGCAGATCCACGGATCTCGGGTGTTTGTTTCACCGGGTCAACGGATGTCGCGAAACTGATCGACCGGCAGCTGGCGGAGACATCACCGGGCGCAATGTTGATTGCCGAAACCGGTGGCCTGAACGCGATGATCGTAGATTCGACCGCGCTGCTCGAACAGGCAACCCGCGATATCGTGCGCGGGGCATTTCAATCTGCGGGACAGCGGTGTTCTGCGTTGAGAGTGCTCTATGTGCAGCGCGATATCGAGGACAGACTGCTTGAGATGCTTTACGGCGCCATGGACGCGCTTGTCATCGGTGATGCCTGGACACTCTCGACGGATGTGGGCCCCGTAATCGATGCCGAGGCCCACGCGTCCATCTCGGACTACATTGCAGAAAAGGCGACTGGCGGTAAGCTTCTGAAGCGGCTCGACGTTCCCGAGAACGGGCTCTTTGTCTCGCCTTCAGTCATCCGGGTTTCTGGCATTGGCGAGATAGAGCGCGAGGTTTTTGGGCCTGTTTTGCATGT
>CAWUIX010000358.1:0-3575 GCA_963922395.1 uncultured Rhodobacterales bacterium
ACCATGGGCACCCGCGTATCCTGCACGCCCCTGAGCATCCCAAGCGCCATCACCTGCGCCGCATCGACCGCCTGGAACAGGGCGGCAACCGCCAGAAGAGCAGCCCCGATCATCAGGATTTCAGGGCGCGCAGGATCGTCGGCATTGAGGAAAAGCCCGATCAAGAAATCCGGCACGGTGAGGAACATGACGATCGTCAGCGCAACAATCGCCATCGAGAGGATCAAACCGACCCCTGCTCCCCGACGCAGACCCGCCCGGTCGCCATGCCCATAGGCCTGACCTGCGCGGACCGTGACCGCCTGACTCAATCCGATATGGATCATGAACGTCGCACTCGCGATCTGAAGTGCAATCCCGTGGGCCGCCAGTTCCTTGACCCCGATCCAGCCCACCATGACCGACGACGCCGCGAACAGTCCGACTTCCGCAAGGTTCGTAAGACCAATGGGCCAGCCCAGACGGAACACCCGGCCAAACGCCTCCCAATCCGGGCGCCAGGGGTTCTGGAACAGCGCATATTCCGGGGTCACGCGTGCGGCATAGATCGCCAGCCAGATCAGCCCAACGATCTGCAATGTGACACTCGCAATCGCGGCCCCCGCGATCCCAAGCTCCGGTGCACCCCAGTTCCCGAAAATCAGCATGTAGTTCAGGAGAACGTTCAGCGCCGCCGTTCCTACGGTCACAAAAAACACAATCCGCGTTCGTTCGAGCGCCGCGAGATAGCTTTTCATGACCATAATCAGGAGGTTCGGGATCAATCCGATCGACACGACTTGCAGGTAAAGCGCGCCACGCGCTGCCACATCCGGCTCCTGACCAAGAGCGACCAGAAGCGGTTGCGAATAGATCAGGATCGGCATCGCCAAGGCGCCAAACAGAATCGACAGCCACACCCCCATGCGCGTCACGCGACGGACCTGCGCGTCATTGTCCGTGCCGGCGGCCGAGGCCACCATGGGCATCACCGCCCAGGCCGGCCCGGAGCCGACGATGAAAAAGACGAAATAGATCGCCCCGGCCACCGTCTGCGCCGCAAGATCGGTCAGGTCGTAGCGGCCCAGCATCAGCGCATCGGTCGCATGGATGGCAAACTGCGCCAGATGGCTGCCAACAAGCGGCAGACCCAGCACAAGAAGCGCGCGCGCATGCCCCCTGGATGTCAGGGTCGCGGTCGTGTCCGACGATGTGGTCATGGCCCGCCCTTACGCGTCCGGATTGAGTCGGGCAAGCGGGATCGATTAGGAATGAGGCAGAAGTTGAAGACGCGTTTTGCAGGGGCATGGCCGAAGGCCATCCCCCTCTGAGATCACTCACCTAACGACGAACGGAGCTTGATGCCCGCTAAACTTGCGCGCGGCCCTGAGTACCCCTTACAGTCGATAACGGCTTCTCAGCTCTCCGACCGACGCAGGTCCGGGTGCAACGCCGTCCCAAGGATATGGTCCGACCGGTGCACAACATGGTCTGCCCGCCCCACGATCAGGGGATCGGGCGCCCGCGCAATCCTTGGATCCTTGTTCGGGTAATCCAGCCCCGACAGCACATGGGCCATGCATTCCAGCCGCGCCCGCTTTTTGTCGTCTGACTTGATGATCGTCCAAGGCGCATCGGCGGTATCGGTGTAGAAGAACATCGCCTCCTTCGCCTCGGTATAATCGTCCCACTTGCCCAGGGACGCCTTGTCTACCGGTGACAGCTTCCACTGCTTCAGGGGATCGTCCGCGCGCGAGTCAAACCGCCGCTTCTGTTCGTCTCGCGTGACCGAGAACCAGAACTTGTAAAGCCGGATCCCGTCGCGGACGAGCATCCGTTCGAGTTCCGGCACCTGGCGCATGAACTCAAGGTATTCGTTCGGCGCGCAGAACCCCATCACACGTTCCACACCAGCCCGGTTGTACCAGGAGCGGTCGTAGAACACCATTTCACCGACCGTCGGCAGCTCCTGAATATATCGCTGAAAGAACCACTGACCCTTCTCCTCCCAGGTCGGCTTGTTCAGCGCCACAACCCGTGCCGCCCGGGGGTTCAGATGCTCCATAAAGCGCTTGATCGTGCCGCCCTTCCCGGCGGCATCGCGGCCCTCAAAGAGAAATACAAAGCGCTGCCCGGTCTCCTGCGCCCAAAGCTGCGCCTTGAGAAGCTCGGCCTGTAGTTTCGCCTTCCGCGCCTCGTAGGTCCGGCGGGATAACTTCTCGGGATAGGGGTAAGCGCCGGACTCAAACGCCTGCCGTACGGCATCTGGCGTGGGCTTCGGCATCGTATCGGCGTGCAGCGTATCGGGCATAGGGGGACCTCCGTCAGACTTGGCGTTCTCGCCAACCTTGTAACGGATTTGTGACGCCCCCGCCTTGAGCCGGATCAAGCTTTGGCCCTTTACAAACGAAAAGGCCCGGCGCTGGGCCGGGCCTCATCAATCCGTGTGTTTGGCCGATCAGGCCGCTGCGCGCTTCCGCCGAAGGGCGCCGAGCGCACCAAGCGCACCAACCATCAGAAGGCCAGCGGCTGGGACCGGGATAGCGGAGCCCGTAGCGGAAGACAGATAGAACTGGCTTCCATTCCACTTGAACGTGAACTCGTCAGAGGTTCCAAGAGCAAGCAAATCATCATCGGACAACGCGCCAGCGACGACGTCGTAGGAATCGCCATTGATCTCAACCGTTCCTGTAAGATCGCCGTGACCGGCGTTCTTGAAGAGCAGATCATCAATCGCAACGATCACATCGAAGAAGATTGTGAACTCCTCAGTCGGATCGTCTCCGGTAACATTATCATCCCCCGGGGAAGAACCGCCCGCACTCGAACACTGGCTCAATTGTCCGTTAAACCCAGACGAACAAACGCCAAGGCCTGCGGGACCGCTGCCGTCAGCGCCGTCAAAGAACGGATCCTGACCATCGGGCGACGTGATATCTGTGATAGACACCCCATCATCAGTGAAGCGGCTCGGATCGAAGGCCAAAACTTGTTCATACGTGCCTTCTTGGCCTGCGTTCAAGGTTTTGCCGTTCACGCCGTTCGCGGCGGTCTTGTAGTCGGTCGCGATGTCATTGAAGTCAAAAGTCGCAGCGCCCACGGCGCTCGCGGATAGAAAGGCCACGACGGCACCTGCCGCCAAAGCTGCAATACGCATGGATTTCCCCCACTCGTAAGTTACACACCCATGCAAGACCTACCACACACTTCCCCGATCTGGGAAGAATTGAATCGTATTCTCCCGTTTCCAATCCGGAAACACCGGTTTCCCACCTTGGACACACCCCTTCCAGATTGCGCTGAACCCCCAGACTTGGTCTAATGCAGAACCAGAACAACAAGACCATGAGCAGGGCGATGGCCGACGATCTTTTGAACAACGGCACAGGCGACACCTATGATGCCACCAGTATCGAGGTGCTGGAAGGGCTGGAGCCGGTCCGGAAACGCCCCGGCATGTATATCGGCGGCACGGATGAGCGTGCGCTCCATCACCTCGTCGCCGAAGTCCTCGACAACGCCATGGACGAGGCGGTCGCAGGCCATGCGACAAGGATCGAGGTGGAACTCCACGCCGATCACTCGATGACCATCCG
>CAWUIX010000359.1:0-3560 GCA_963922395.1 uncultured Rhodobacterales bacterium
GGCCAGTTCGAGCCGCTTGAGCACAAGAACCTGCGCCCGGCTCAGCAACGCTGCATTGAGCTCGAAGGACGGGTTCTCAGTGGTCGCGCCCACCAGAAGGATCGTCCCATCCTCCATATGCGGCAGGAACCCATCCTGCTGCGCCTTGTTGAAGCGATGGATCTCGTCGACGAATAGAAGGGTGCCCTGCCCGTTCTTCCGTCGCAGCTTCGCAGCCTCGAAAACCTGCCGAAGCTCCGCCACGCCAGAAAAAATTGCGCTGATCTGAACAAACGCACGGTCAGTCTCGTCGGCCAGAAGCCGTGCAATCGTGGTTTTTCCAACGCCTGGCGGTCCCCAGAAAACCACCGACCCCAGGCTTTTCGCCGCCAGCATGACGCCCAGCGCGCCCTCAGCGCCCAGAACATGATCTTGCCCGACAACTTCGGACAAGCGCCGAGGGCGCAACCGATCAGCGAGCGGACGAGGAGCGTCCGCCGGAGCGTCGCTTTCTTTTCCAGGACTATCAAAAAGATCCGCCATAGGCCGACCGTACTGCGACGGTCGGCCCAGGTGAAGCAGATCGATTAGTGCAGGCTCTCACGCAGATGCATCATGATCGCCTGGTTCATGGAACCACCGATATCAAGGGAGGGGCCGACATGGTGCGTCTGGTACCCAAGGCGGCGCATCCACCGCATCCACGCCCGCGGGCACAGGCCCAGAAGCTGGGTCGCCCCTTCTTCCCGCGCTGTCCGGACCATTTGCTCCATCAACTGCGCCTGAACTTTCAGTCGAAGGTTCGATGGCACGTGCTGCGCAATGAAGACGCGGCTGGTTTCCCAAACATGCTCGTCCACCGGCGCGTCCTCATAAAGAAGGTCCGATGGGATCGATTCCAGAAGCCCCAACTGGGCGTCCCGGATCATATAAGTGTAGATCCCGCACCGCGCCGTTGTCGGTGTCATCCGGATCCCGGCAAGCACCTCACCAAGGTGGTGAACCGCGATCCATCGGGATTGTGGCGTATCGTATTGGTCGAACTCCATCCCATCGGCTTCCGGAAGATCCCACTTCCGCTGAACGATGAACGATTCGCGTCTAGCGCGAAGCACATCTGTAAATAACTCGCCATGCGTGTGCATATTGCGAAAAGAAAGAGTAGTGGTCTGCATAGTAGCCTCCAGCTTTGGGGGGTTAAGAAACTACCCAGCCGGGGCGCCACTGTCAGAGGAGGTTGTACTCCTGAGCCCGTTGGATCGCCTCGGCGGTCGTGCGCGCATAGAGGCGGTCGCGGGCTGATTTTAGCCGCGCCTTCAATGCGCTCTCCGAAATCTGAAGGAGAGCGGCGGCTTCAGCATACCGGTGTCCTGACGCGATCATCCGCAGCGCATGCCGCTGGGCGTCTGTCAGACTGTCGGGAGGTGTAGACTCTTCGTGTAGAAGAAGAACTGTCTGCTCGATAAGTTTGATTTCTTGGTCCGTGAACTCGCGGTCACTTCGCGCAAACCCCCCGACTGAGCGGGACGAGGTCGGGCCGCACGAAACGGCCACCCCGAACGTCAGCCCATACTCGGATGCCTGGCCGAGCACATTGTGCGGGTCCGGGTGGTTCAGCTCACTCCAGCGCGCTGTGCCTGTCGTTGAAAAGCCCCAGGACACAAGCGGATCGCACATCATGTACCCGCGCGACGTATACAGCTCGATCCAAGCGGGATCATAGGTCTGGACCATCACGTGTGCTGATGCAAAACGGATGTGAAGACCAAGCGCAAAACCCTGCGGCGCAAGCCGCCTCAATCGCGCCAGTCCAAGCTCCAGTCCAGAAAAATCGCTTGTTTGCGTGTTCACGTCGCTACCCTACTCCACATGTACTTTTAGACAAGTTGTTCCAAATATGGTCAACCATAAATTGCATATGGTAGATAAGAAATACAATCTTGAGGTGAGTCGCGTTATGGGCAAGATAGATCCGATCCAACAGATCGACACGTTGGAGAAGCCGGCAAGAAGCGACTTGCTGACCTTCATCCTGACGAGCGCGCCGGGCAACGACACGGCGGGTCAAGCCGAGCAGGATGCTATCGCAACCTCGATCGCTCTCACACAATCGCTGGCCCGGACGTCCGGAACCTAAAAGAAAGGCCGCGGGCATGATGCACGCGGCCGTCTTGAGATCAGGAAATGGGATCGAAACTTAGAGTTCTGCTTCTTCCTCGGCAACACGTGCCCGGTCGGACGCACCCTTTGCATCGACGTCCCGTTCAACGAACTCGATAATCGCCATAGGGGCCATATCGCCATAGCGGAAGCCGGCCTTCAGGACGCGCAGATATCCTCCCTGACGTTCGGCATAGCGCGGGCCAATAACGTCAAAGAGCTTCGCCACATGGGCATCCTGCTTCAGGCGTGCCGCAGCCTGGCGGCGCGCGTGTAGGTCACCCCGTTTGCCAAGCGTGACAAGCTTCTCAACCACGCGCTTGAGCTCTTTGGCCTTCGGCAGCGTCGTCTTGATCTGTTCATGTTCAATAAGCGAGCCAGCCATATTGGCGAACATCGCTTTGCGGTGTTCGTGGGTCCGGTTCAGGCGGCGGTATCCGCGAGCGTGACGCATGTTTTCAGTCTCCTAACTTATGCTTTGTCCGGCCACCTATGCGTGAGGCGGCTCTCCTTGGGGCGGGATTGCCCAGTTGTGAACCCGGGCCCGAAGGCCCGCGGGTATTAGAACGAATCCTCGAACTTCTTGGCGAGGTCTTCGATGTTCTCCGGCGGCCATTCCTCGACATCCATGCCAAGGTGTAGCCCCATGCCAGACAGCACTTCCTTGATCTCGTTCAGCGACTTCCGGCCAAAGTTCGGGGTCCGCAGCATCTCTGCCTCGGTCTTCTGGATCAGATCGCCGATGTAAACGATGTTGTCGTTCTTCAGGCAGTTCGCCGACCGCACCGAAAGCTCCAACTCGTCGACCTTCTTCAGAAGCAGCGGGTTGAATTCAAGACCATCGTCATCCGACTCGGTACGCGCCGATTCCGGCTCGTCGAAGTTCACGAAGATCGACAGCTGATCCTGCAGAATGCGGGCGGCATAGGCCACAGCATCTTCAGGCGAAACCGAGCCATCTGTTTCTAGCTTCAGCGTCAGCTTGTCATAGTCCAGAACCTGACCTTCCCGGGTCGGCTGAACGTCGTAGCTGACCTTCTTGACCGGCGAATAGATCGCGTCGATCGGAACGAGGCCGATCGGAGCATCCTCAGGCCGGTTCTTATCTGCAGAGACATAGCCTTTACCGGTGTTCACTGTCAGTTCAATGAACAGATCCGCACCCTCATCAAGGTGGCAGATCACGTGCTCTTTGTTCAGGATCTCAATCCCGGCCGTCTCCGAGATATCACCAGCCGTCACAACTGCCGGACCCTTCGCCGAGATCGATAGGCGCTTTGGCCCATCGATATCCATCCGGATCGCGACACCTTTGAGGTTCAGAACCATGTCGGTGACGTCCTCGCGGACACCAGCGACGGAAGAAAACTCGTGCAGAACATTGTCGATCTGGGCCGACGTGATGGCCGCGCCCTGAAGCG
>CAWUIX010000360.1:0-3543 GCA_963922395.1 uncultured Rhodobacterales bacterium
CGCACGCCAAGATCTCGACCGTTGTCCGGCGCGAAGGCGGTGAGTTGGTGACTTACACGCACTACGGGACCGGGAACTATCACCCGATCACAGCGAAGATTTACACCGATCTGTCGCTCTTCACCTGCGATGCCGCCATGGGTCGGGATGCGACCAAGGTCTTCAACTACCTGTCGGGGTATGCACAGCCGGAACGCCTGGAAAACCTCTCGATCTCGCCCCTGACGCTGAAGACGACCCTCCTCGAACGGATCGCCGAAGAGGCCGAACATGCACTCGCCGGACGGCCCGCCGAGATCTGGGCCAAGATGAACTCGCTGATCGAAGGGGATGTGATCGACGCGCTCTACCTGGCCAGTCAGGCGGGCGTAAAGATCAACCTCATCATTCGCGGGATTTGCGGACTGCGCCCCGGGATTAACGGGCTGTCCGAGAACATCCGAGTAAAGTCGATCGTTGGCCGCTTCCTGGAGCATTCGCGGATCGTTTGCTTCGGTGCCGGTCAGGGTCTGCCGTCCAAACGGGCGCGGGTTTATATCTCATCCGCGGACTGGATGGGCCGGAATCTAAATCGGCGGGTGGAGACGCTCGTTGAGGCCACGAACGATACCGTAAAGAGCCAGATCCTGGGTCAGATCATGTCGGCCAATTTGGTCGATACGGCGCAAAGCTGGATCCTACGGCCCGATGGGACATTCGACCGGCCGACCGCGCCGGACTCAGGCGATCTGTTCAGTTGTCACAAGTTCTTTATGGAGACGCCGTCCTTGTCCGGACGCGGATCTGCGGGGGCGGCAGACGCGCTGATCCTGGCACACGCCAAGGATTGATCGAGCGCGTCTCTGTCGCGGATTCCCTTTGACGCCCCCTGCCGCCTTGCGCCATGGTCCCGGCAGGGACAGAACGCGCCCCACGAGGGGCCAGAAGGCGGCGGATGGACGGATCGACAGAAGAGCCCGTGGACGACTGGGGGCCGTTCGATCGTCCGCTATTTGAGGATCCGTCTGCGCGGCGCCTGTCACGGATCGGGGTGATCGATGTCGGTTCCAACTCGGTGCGTCTGGTCGTCTTCGACGGCGCGGCGCGAAGCCCCGCATATTTCTACAACGAAAAGGTCATGGCCGGGCTCGGCGCCGGACTGGCCGACACTGGCAAACTGAATCCCACCGGCAAGCAACGGGCGCTGTCCGCGATCCGCCGGTTTCAGCTTTTGGCCGATGGGATGGGGATTGATCAGCTCACCGCCGTGGCCACTGCCGCTATGCGCGAGGCGGAGGACGGACCCGCCTTTCGAGCCGAAATCGAGGCGGCCACGGGGCTTAAGATTTGGGTGATCGATGGCGATGAAGAGGCCCGGCTGTCTGCACAGGGTGTCCTTCTCGGATGGCCCGGCTCTTATGGACTTGTCTCCGATATTGGCGGGTCTTCGATGGAACTCGCCGAGCTCCGCGACGGTCGCGTGGGACGTCGCATTAGCTCGCGGCTTGGACCTTTGCGCCTGAAGGCCCTGCCCGGCGGGGAAGATGCTGTGCCCGAGCACATCGCGACTGTCATGGCGAAGCTCAAGACCGAGATGGGGGAACAATCGGACCGGCTCTTCCTCGTCGGAGGCTCCTGGCGGGCGATTGCCCGGATCGACATGGCGCGGCGATCCTATCCGCTCGCGGTCCTTCATGAGTACCGGATGACGCGGTCCGACGTCCGAAAGACGCTGGAATACATCCGATCGACCGATATCGAAACGCTTCGGCAGGGCACCGGGATTGGCGAGGCGCGGATGGCGCTGGTGCCGCTCGCGGCAGAGGTTCTGGGGGCGTTGGTTAAGACGTTTCGCCCCCATGATATCGCCGTATCCAGCTACGGCATCCGGGAAGGGCTGCTCTACGAGCAGATGCCGGCCCGCCTGCGCGAGCGCGACCCCCTGATCGAGGCCTGCCGCTTTTACGAGGCGAAAGACGCCCGCATCCCGGGATTTGGTCGGCGTCTCTACAAGTTCATCGAGCCACTCTTTCCCGATGCACAATATGAGAAACTGCGCCTCGTGCGTGCAGCCTGCCTTTTGCACGATGTCAGCTGGCGGGCGCATCCCGATTACCGGCACGAAGTGACCTTTGAGGCCGCCACGCGGGCCAACCTCGGCGGCATCACGCATCCCGAACGGGTGTTCCTCGGGCTCGCCCTGCTGCATCGCTACAAGAACAGCCGCGCGGGGGCGCGGTTTGAGCCCTTGTTCGAGCTTTTGAGTGAGGAAGAAACACAAGCGGCAGAGATCCTGGGCAAAGCCATGCGGTTCGGCGCGATGCTTTCCGCGCAGACGCCGGACCTGATGGGACGCCTTGAGTGGGACGCGGATCGCGGTCAGGTCGAGATGCATCTTGCAGCCGGTGCGGAGGACTTGTTCGGCGAGGTGGCCGAGGCGCGGTTCCGGTCGCTGGCGGTTGCCCTGAACGCCGAACCGGTGATCGTCGCACCGAACGGCTAATCCGCCGTCAGGGACTTTCCGAGGCGCGGGAGCCGCGCGCGCTTCAGGAGTGGGCGCAGCGCGATCGGGTCAGGGGACAGTTGTTCCGCTGTGGCGTGTACGTTTTTCACCACGGCTCGGATCTCTTCAGGGTTCGCGTGATAGGCCTCGAGTAGAAACTCGTCCGGGGCCCGGCGGAAGATCCCCTCTTTGGACAAGACTGCCGGAGGGAAATCCTTCAGGTTCATCGTCAAAAGGCTATCTGCGCCGCCATCGATCGCAGCCGCCAGAACATGGATGTCAGCAGGGTCTGGCAGGTGCAGGCGCCCTTTTGTCTCTGGTTCGATTGTTACCTCGGAATCGGGCCAGCGGTCCCGAAGCACAGCGATCTCAGCGCGCGCAATGGGTGCGTCTCCGTGCCGACCGGCGGCATGTGCCCATTCTTCGAGGATCCGTTCGGACCAAAGCGGCGTGAACCATTCGGTCCCGGCAACACCCAACACGATCTCGCGAAGCACCGTCGGATAGAGGACGTTTGCGTCGATCAGAACCCGCATCAGGGAAGAAGCCGGAAGAAGAGAGCTTTGAGGTAGGCGCTTTCTGCGAGGTGCGGGTGCTGCGGATGGTCGGGTCCGGCAAAGCCTGTGTGGAGAAGCTGTGCTGTCCGCCCTGCCCGGCCAATCCCACGGAGGCAGGCGGAACGGAACGCTGCCAGATCCGCCGCATGGGAGCAGGAGCAGAGGACAAGGTAGCCCCCGTTAGAAACCAGAGGTGCGGCCAGTCTCGCAACCTTCTCATAAGCGCGGAGACCTGCATCCAGGGCTGGCTTAGCAGGTGCAAAGGCCGGAGGATCGCAGATGACGAGATCGAAGCTTGCGTTTTCTTCCGCAAGCGCCGACAGCATGTCGAACGCGTCACCACGGCGGGTTTCAAATCGGTCCGCAAACCCGCTGGCGTCGGCCCCGGCTTGGGCCAGCTCAAGGGCGGGCGCGGAGGCGTCCACGGCCAGGGCGTGTTGTGCCCCGCCCGGGAGGGCCGCGAGGGCAACGCCCCCGACGGGCGGGAAGACGGCGGGGACGCGG
>CAWUIX010000361.1:0-3532 GCA_963922395.1 uncultured Rhodobacterales bacterium
CAGGTGCCTCCCACCAGCTTCACGTTCTGGATGTGCCGGATGAGGTGTGTCTGGCGCGGCTGCGGGAGAGAAACGCGCGCGGGGAGCACCCGTTCGCAGTGACGGAGGAACAGTATTGGCAGTTCTCGCAATACGTGACCTTGCCGTCGCCAGAGGAAGGGTTTCACCTCGTCGTTCATAGCGAGGCCAGGTGATTGGAGCGCCGAGTTTAGGTCAGTGCACTTATCGCAATGAAAAACGCCGCGCCCGAGGACCGGGGGCGGCGCTTTCATTGGTTTGGATTGATCCTTTGGATCAGGCTTTGTCTTCGTCCGCTTCGTCGGTTGAAGCTTCGGCTTCCGGAGCTTCGCCGTCGTCCGAGCCGTCGAGCTCTTCGAGTTCGGCAGCGCCGATGTCGTCGAAGAGTTCAGCGATCTCGAGTTCGGCCTCAGCCTCTTCTTCGGCGGCAAGATCCTGGATCGATTTGCCCTGCGCCTGAAGCTCGGCCTCTTCGTCCGAGCGGGCGACGTTCAAGCCGATCGTCACTTCGACTTCGGGGTGGAGGACGACGGTCAGGTCGTGGATCCCAAGTTCCTTGATCGGGCGCGAGAGCTGGATCTGCTTGCGATCCACGGAGAACCCGGCCTCGGTTGCGGCATCTGCGGCGTCACGGGTGGTGACGGAACCGTAGAGTGCACCGGCGTCAGATGCAGAGCGGATCACGATGAAGGTTTCGCCGCCGAGCTTTTCGCCCAGAGCCTCGGCTTCTGCCTTGGTTTCCAGGTTGCGGGTTTCGAGCTGTGCCTTTTGCGATTCAAAGGCCTTGATGTTCTCGGGGCTGGCCCAGAGCGCCTTTTTCTGCGGCAGAAGGAAGTTGCGGGCGTAGCCGTCTTTGACGGACACAACCTCGCCCATCTGGCCGAGCTTGGCGACGCGTTCGAGAAGAATGACGTCCATTGTTCGTCTCCTTACTTCACAGCGTAGGGCAGAAGCGCGAGGAACCGGGCGCGTTTGATGGCGCGGGCGAGTTCACGCTGCTTCTTGGCGGATACGGCGGTGATGCGCGAAGGCACGATCTTGCCACGCTCGGAAATGTAGCGTTGCAGGAGGCGCGTGTCCTTGTAGTCGATCTTCGGCGCATTGTCGCCGGAGAACGGGCAGACCTTGCGGCGGCGGAAAAACGGTTTAGCAGCCATTGTTACATCCCCTCCTTAGCGCCGTTCGCGGCGGTCGCCGCGCTCGTCGCGCTTTTGCATCTGGATCGACGGACCCTCGGCATGGGTGTCGACCTTGATGGTCAGAACGCGCATGACGTCTTCATGGAGGCGCATCAGGCGCTCCATCTCCTGCACGGCCGGGGCCGGTGCATCAGTCCGCATAAAGGCATAGTGGCCTTTGCGGTTCTTGTTGATCTTGTAGGCCATGGTCTTGACGCCCCAGTATTCCTGGTGGTCGACCTTCCCGCCATTGTCGGCGAGCACGGCGCTGAAATGTTCGATGAGCCCTTCGGCCTGCGCGTTGGACAGGTCCTGACGCGCAATAAAGACATGCTCGTAGAGCGGCATGGCTTCTCCAGTCATGTTCGAGCGCACTTCAAAGACCGGGTTGATCTCGCCGCGGCCCGGTCACGAGAGGCTGCGCTGGTGCATATCAGATGCGGCGATCGCGCGCTTATACACAGGTTTTGGGGTGATGCAACCCGCCACAAACCGTCCAGAAGAAGGCTGTGTCCGGCCCAATTCTGACCACCTTCCCGCGTCAGATTGTGAACCCGAAGCCGACCAGAATGGCCGGCCATTGCTGTGAAACGCGGGTGACGACGATGAACATGCGCACGACTGGACCAACGGCCCCCCAAGTGATCGACACTTATTGGGGGTACACCATCCGGGATGCCGATGACCGGTTTGACCGGGAAACGCTGGTCGAGATCCTGATGCGGTTTCTTGGGCTGGTACTTGTGGTTTCGGCCTACGCGCAGTGGCTCTTGCCGCCGTCGATCTTTCCCGGTGACCCGTTTCTGACCAAAGCAAGCCTTGCGTTCATGTTCGGCGCAGGTGGTGTGGCGATCTACTACTATGGCAGCCGCGGCCTTGCGACGGAGATCCATGTGGATCTGTCCCGGCGCGAAGTGCGCCTGTCCCGCCGCAATGCGCGCGGTCAGACGCGGCTGCGCCAGATTGTGCCTATGGGCAAGGTTGAGAGCGCCTATATCAAGCGGATCGAAGGTGGAAACGGTGGGGCGCAGCTGTACCTGCGGTTTGCAGGTAAGGCCAATGGCATTGAAGTGGCACGTGGAACGGAAGAGGCCCTGAAGGTGCTGCACCGTCGTCTGTGTACGGATCTGCGCCCGGCCAAAGAGCGGGTCGATCACAAGCTGTCAAAGTCGCTTCTGTTCCAGAGCAGCCGTCTGGCCTAAACCCCCGAAAACGCGGGGTGCGTGCGCCCCCGAACAGAATATGTGTGCTTATCTGCAGTTGTCTGCGAGGCAATGCACACAATCTCCTCGGGTACCCTAACCTCGAGGATCATCATTGCCATGAAAACGTCCCTTCTTGCCATCGCCGCAGCCCTTCTGGCGGCGCCTGCCGTCGCTGATGCGGTGAAATTTGAGCTCGATCCTGGCCACAGCCAGATCGTCTTTACCTATGACCACCTTGGGTATTCCACGACCTACGGCATGTTCTCCGGCTTCGAAGGAGAGATCATGTTTGACGAGGACGAGCCGGCAGCTTCGAAAGTCATGGTGTCGTTCCCTGTGCGGTCCATGCTGACCGGTTGGGAAGGTCGCTTCCAGCACTTCATGTCCGCTGACTTCTTCGACGCAGCCGATGACGAGCTTGTTTCCTTTGCCTCCACATCCATCGAAGTGACGGGTGACAACACGGCGCTGATCTCCGGCGATCTGACGATGAACGGTGTGACGCAGGAAGTCGTCCTCGACACGACGCTGCGCCAGGCGTCGCCTTACCCGTTCGGCCCGAAGCAGGGCACCCCGTTCCTTGGCTTCGAAGCCTCGACCACTGTGATCCGGAGCGAGTTTGGCCTGGGCGCGTTTGCCCCGGCGGTTTCGGATGAGATCGCTGTGATCATTTCGATCGAGGCTGGTGCCGCGGAGTCCGATCAGGCTCAGCTGGAGCAGTAAGATCCCCACACGCACGTCGAAGGGCCGCTGGATAATCTGGCGGCCCTTTTCTTTTGGGTGACCCTCAGGGACGGGTGGCCGTGAGTGACACCGTCACATCGACCGGAAAGCCCAGCGACTCTTCATCCTTGTAACTTTCGCCGATGTTGAAGTCCCTGCGGTCTAGGGATGTCGACGCGTTCACGCTCGCGACGCCATCGGTGATGTCGAGCGTGAAGGGGAGCGTCAGCGGGATGCTGTTTCCCTTGATCGTCAGGATGCCTTGCGCCTCATACCCGTCCGCGACAGCAACTAGATCGGCCTGGAAGGTGGCGGTCGGGTGTGTTTCTGCCGCGAAGAAATCCGCCTGCATCGCTTGCTGTGTCACCCCGCCGAGGGAAAGCGATGGGATGGAGATTGTGACATCGA
>CAWUIX010000362.1:0-3516 GCA_963922395.1 uncultured Rhodobacterales bacterium
CTTTCGACGCTCCTCCCAATCGGCGCGGGCCAGCTCCATTTCGTAACCCTCAACGGTCTGAGCAAGGGCTTGCGCTTGCACCGGACGTCGCCCTGTGTACTGGAAACCGAGCTTTCTGAGTACCGATGCCGACCGGTGGTTGCCCGGATAATGTCCAGACTTGAGAACTTGGGCGTTGAGATCTTCGAAATGCACGTCGATCACGGCATCGCAGGCTTCGGTTGCGTACCCGCGGCCCCACGCTGTTCGGGCAAGCCAGTAGCCTAATTCGTCATCGATCCCGATCCCACCGATCAAACCCTCCGTATCGTAGATGAACCATACCTTTCCGAGCAGATCTTGGTTGGCTTCGATAAAGGCCCGGGCATCCGCCTCCCGGTAAGGATAGGGAACGCGCCCAAGCCACCGGGCAACATCATAGTTCCCGATGCCTTCAACAATCGCCGCCGGATTAGCTTCGGAGACCGGTCCGAGGCGAAGGCGCGGCGTCGTAAGGTGTGCGTGGTCCGACGCCGTCATCACCTTCGCCCATTACTTGAGCTTCAGGACATACGTCCACGTGGGAGCATTGGTGGCGCGGGCGACGGAATAAGTTTCCGCGTCACCAATGTATTCGAAACCGGCATTTGTCAGAACGCGCGCGGACGCCGGGTTGTCCTGAAAGACCGATGCAAAATACGCCGAGTCCTCGTTCGGGTTGGCGGCGATCAGGCCACGGACAGCCTCGGACGCGAGTCCGGTGTTCCAGAATGCTGGTGCAATCCAGTACCCGATTTCTGACTGGCCGCGATCCATGCGTTTCAGCGCAATGGTTCCCAGCACTTCACCATGCCCAGACAGTGTGCCGTCGATAATCCAAACATCCTCGGACCGTTCCTCGGCCATCGAGCGATCGACAAAAGCCTCAGTCGCACCGGGCGGCAAGGGATGCGGGATGGACCGCGTCATCGTCGCGACGCGCGCATCCGCAGTGTACATGGATAAGAGCCCCACGTCCGACCGGCGGACGGGGCGGAGCGTAAAGCGCTCGGTATCTATCGTCTGTTGGTTGACGATCTGGTCAATCTTCATGGCTTCCTCCTCCAGAAGCGCGAACTCATCATGACCCGTCTTTCCCTGCGTTTGTTAGTTGGGCATCTCGAAACAGATGCGCAAGTTAACGTTGGGTCATCAAACTCAATTCTCCTGAACAGGCATCCTGAAAGAGCGAAGGGGGACCGGCTATTTGCCGATCCCCCTTTTGTCCATCAGGACCCCGTTCGGGTCGGCTATTCTGCGGCCTCGGCTTGTGGGAGCACTGAAATAAACGTGCGGCCCTTGAGACCTTTGTGGAACGTCACGGCGCCTGGCACAGTCGCAAAGATCGTGTGGTCTTTGCCCATGCCAACACCTTCGCCCGGCCAGAACTTCGTGCCGCGCTGACGCACGATGATGTTGCCTGGAATCGCGTCCTGACCACCGAAGAGCTTGACGCCCAGACGGCGACCGGCGCTATCGCGACCGTTGCGGCTGGAACCACCTGCTTTTTTGTGTGCCATATCTCGTTACTCCTGTTCAGCCACGATGGCTTGAGCCTGTTCAACCCAGCCTTCGCGCTCAATCCGGCCTTTGAACGACAGCTTCTCGTCGAACTCGGCGATGTCTGCTTCCGTCCAAGCGGCAATCTGGGCGAACGAATTGACGCCAGCCGCAAGAAGCTTCTTCTCAAGAGCTGGGCCGACGCCAGACAGCTTCTTGAGATCGTCAGACGCAGTATCTGCAACAGCATCTGCAACAGCCTCTGCCTTTGGCTCTTCGGCTTTCTTCGGTGCAGCCTTTTTCGGGGCGGCCTTAGCCGGAGCGGCCTCTGCAGGCGCAGAACCTGCGCCGATCGCAGCCTTGATGCCCGACTTCCTAGCGCCCTTCTCAAGTATCTCTGTCACTTTAAGCAGGGTCAGTTGCTGGCGGTGTCCTTTGGTGCGCTTCGACGAATGCTTCCGACGGCGCTTTACAAAGTGGATGACCTTGTCGCCTTTGATCTGGTCGATGACTTCGGCTTGAACGCCGGCATCGTCCACCAAAGGCGTTCCCACGGTTGCACCAACCATAAGGATGTCATTGAACTGAACTGTTTCGCCTGCGGCTGCTGCGAGTTTTTCTACGCGGAGCACATCGCCCGCCTGAACCCGATACTGCTTGCCGCCGGTCTTTAGGACCGCAAACATGATGATCTTCCTTCGCTCTACCGCGTCCTGTGGCCCCCGAACGGGTGTTTGCCGGCTTTCGCCGCCTCGGACAGCGCGCCCATTTCGGGCGGTTCATCTTAAAAACGGATCGAGGCGAACCTCAGTCCGCCTCAGAGCCGTGCTTATCGTCGGAACGCCGATGCAAGTCAAGGCCGAAGAACCGAGGACAATGGCGGTACTGAGAGCAGACGGCGCCTACACCGAACGTCAGATGTCTTCGCCTGCCATAAGACGTCCTGCGGCCTGACCCAATGCACGCGATATCGCGACATACATGTCGTCAAAGCCGTTAAAAAGCGCGCGGTTTAGGGCTTGTCCCTCCGTCGTTTCTGAGATCGCGATGTATGCTTCGAGGTCGGCATCCTCCAGAGGGCGGTAGGCCAAGGAAAGGTAAGAGAAGACCCAGGTCGTTGTATCTTCACGGATGATATCCTCCTGTGACCATACCTCTCGCAGGATATCGTTCTCTGTCAGCGACGATGGCAATGCATCGCTATCAGCAAGGCCGAGATAGAACGCGTAGTTGGAGTTCATTGCCCCCATGACGTTGGAATCGACAAGATCATTGGCCTCGACAAATTCTGCGATCATGTCGAGACGGGCGTCGCCCTCTTCTCTCATCGCAAAGTAACTCTCTTCGGCGACGGCCTCGATGTCTTCGTCCATCAACGCCTGCCGTGCGGTCACCTCAAATTCGATGATTTGGCGTCCCCGGTCGGACGTAAAGAAGTCGAGGAGTGGAGTGATATCTGTCTCTGCGAGACCTTCTGCCAACCCACGCTCCACCGTTTCCAGCATCTTGTCGCCGTCGTAGATGCTTTCCACGGTCGCCGTCCAAGAGGCGCCGCCACGCCCCGGAAACATTTCGTCGGCGATATCGCTACCGTAGATCACGCCTTCCTCGCGCATGATCCCGATGACCTCGGGCAGGCCTAGTGCCTCAAAGAGGATGCGCATGTCCGCTGCGCGTTCGGCATGCGCTTGCCCGGCTGCTATCGCAAACAGAGATAGTACGAAGGATTGAATGAAACGCGGCATCGGCGATCTCCAGGATATCGCAACGGAGGCTAGTGTCGCTTGGGGTGATTTCCAAGGTTGCGTGTCTGCAATAACGCTAAAGTGGTTGCGCTGATTGCAACGATCTTCTAATCGAACCGCCGACCCTTCGCGGAGAGGTGCCGGAGTGGTCGAACGGGGCGGTCTCGAAAACCGTTGTGGGTGCAAGCCCACCCAGGGTTCGAATCCCTGTCTCTCCGCCACACAGTCCTGTCTCGACAGTTGATTTCCACCG
>CAWUIX010000363.1:0-3499 GCA_963922395.1 uncultured Rhodobacterales bacterium
TGTACCGTTATTGGAACTATCCGGTGCGAATTTGAAAATGGATTGTAGAACAACTTGCTCTCATCTTTGGCGCATCAAGTTCCCCAGGAGATATGGTCATGTCGACACCCGCTCTCATGTCTATTGAGCTCAAAACACCTGAGACGGCCGCCGGTCCGGCAGCCGAAATCCTCGCGGGCGCGCGGGATCAACTGGGCTTCGTGCCAAACATGTACGCCGCCATGGCAAACCTGCCCTCGGTGCTGGAGCACTACGCGGGCGCCTACACCGCGTTCCGCAACTCCGCGGGCTTCTCGCCCGCCGAGCAGGAAACCGTGTTCCTCGCGATCAGCGAAGCAAACGGCTGCCACTATTGCGTCGCGGCCCACTCGATGCTGGCCGACAAGATGTCGGGCGTTCCGGCGGATGCGCTGGCGGCCCTGCGCGCCGGCGACGATCCGTCCGATCACAAACTCAGAGCCCTGGCGCGGTTCGCGCGGCAGATGACGGTGCGGCGTGGCTCGGTCGACAGGGCCGACGTCGATGCCTTTCTTGCCGCCGGCTACACCGAACAGCATGTGCTCGGTATCGTGCTCGCGATCGGCTGCAAGGTGTTCTCGAATTACACCAATCACCTCGCCGGTACAGCGGTCGACGCAGCCTTCTCGGCATATGCCACTGAAACCCAATCCGCAAAAACCGACGCCGCATAACACGCTCCGAAAGCCCCGCGGCAGTACCGGCCACGAAATAGCGTGACTGCCGAATTCGCTGCGGCGTTCGTCCCGGGAAAGCGGCAACTGACGAGATCAACCGAAGTACAGAGAGACACGAAAGGACACACAATGCGTGCAGAACTGACAAAACGAGTGGACGCCCCGGCCCAGGACATCTGGGCGGCCTTCAACGACTGGGGTGGCGTCTGGCGCTTCCAGCCCTGGGTGGTGCGTTCACCGCTTCTCAGCCAGAACAACGAGGGCATCGGCGCCAAGCGGCGCTGTGAGTTCGTCGACAAGACCTCGATCGTCGAGACCGTTACGAAGATCGAGGACGGCCGCGCCGTCCACATGTCGCTCAGCGATGCGCCGAAGCCAATGAAGGGCGGCACCTCCGTCATTCGCCTGGCGCCGCGGGGCAACGCGACCGATGTCACGGTCGAGATGGACATCGCGATCGGCATGGGACCTCTCGGTGCGATCATGGGCAACCTAATGATGAAGCCGATGATGAAGAAGCGTGTGTCGCTGATGCTCGACAGCCTCGAACATCACCTGAAAACCGGCGGCAAGATCGACAGCAAGGGTATAAAGCACACATCGCCCGCCGCTGCCGGCGCCGTCCCCGCCTGACCCTCAAGAAGCGCCCGGGGCGGTACATCCCGTTCCGGGCACTCGCGGAGAACGATATGAAGAGACTCCTGAAATTCCTCGCCGGGCTAATCGTTGTCGCCATCGTCGGCGCCGTCGGCTTCCTCAGCGTCAGCCCGACCTTGCGCAGCGATCCCAACGTCGGTCTGTCGCCGGACACGCATGCCTTTGGTGGGGTCGACGTGCGCCAGTTCACTGACGCTCCGCTGGGCGCGGAGGTAAAGGTCTTCCTGCCAATGACACCGTCTGAAGCGATGGTGATCGTCGCTGCGTTCGAAGACTACTCTGAGTGGGTGTCCCCTCCGCCGGAAAACGTTGTGATTGACAATTCAGCCAGGGAAGCTGGGGATTTTGGGGTCGGCTCGCTCGTCTCGTATAAGGAAGGCGAAACAGACGAAATCGTGTACCTTGATCCAGAGGCTTCCATGATCGCGAAGCCACTCTGGGCACCTGACGCTTTTGAAGGTCACCGGGGGGTTGTGATCGTGACGCCAGCCGAAGGCGGCTCAATCATGCATATGCGGCGGTACTTCGAAATCACTAGTATGCAGGGTTGGATGATGTCGAAAATGATGCCGATGTTCATGGAAGGGAGTGCCGAGAACCTCGCGGACCTCTATGGCGGTCAGGTGCTGTAGGCGCGCCCAATGGCAGAACCGATTCGTGCGACGGCAAGCTCAGCGGCAAGGTGTCCATCTTGAGAACGAAGCACGTCGATGGCTGAGAAGATGGGTGTCACACCCAGGACCATTCAGCGCAATTAGGCGGAGCTGATTGGCTCGGGCTGGCTCAAAGTGTTAAGGCGAAGTCCACGTTCGAACACATACCTACTTTCCTTTCCAGATGTCATAGCACCGAGCAACACAGAAGTTCCGGATACGAGTGATGCGACACATCCGTCGTTGATGTCGGACAGAACTGTCGCCCCGATATATAACGACAACAAGAACCTAATACCTGAGAATCGTCGGGTCCGTCAGCACAGCGCAGCGATCGTTTAAGAGACGGAGCGTCAGTCGCTACAAGAGTGGACGGAGTTCATAAAAGAAGAGCTAGGCGCAGATCCTTCTAGTGTACTCGAGAGACATAGAATTGCAGGGTTGTATCTACTGCCATTCCGGTTTCCCCCAAGGCTCACGGATACCGAGGAACGAAGGCGCTGTTTGGATTTCTTGGCCATGAGGCACTGAAGCGTTCCGGGCGACAATGAAAACAGAATCGAGAGCGGAGCGCTCACCGGCGATCAAAAGGGGGGGTCAAAAGTCCGGAGACCTAGAACTCACGACCCGCCGCCCTCTCACTCAGAGATTTCTTCTCTATCGCCACGGTTTTTCGCCCTCAAACACTGCACCCGTCCCGCACTCTCAAGATAGGTGGTCTTATTTCAATGTGTTATGGCGCTCGCTCAATAAGATTGTTCGTTTGCCGATGGCTTTTCTTACATCTTTGATCTTCTGCTGGCGCGCACCCCCGGCCATACGACTGGGCCCATTTACCTAGCATCCTGCATTTTGCTTAGCCCTCTTCTTGCTTCCAATGTCTACTCGGAGCGGAAAGCGGACTTTCCCTGCACAGAACCAAAATGACTGTTTTGCGGGACAAACCTGCCAGTTAGTGAATGTCCGGTTTGAGGAATAAGGGCATTCTGTCGTGGCCCTGAGAAGCCGCGAAAACCCGAATGAAATTGAAGGCAGAATGGCATCAATCGTCCGTTACGGGGAGGCGCCACGCTCACCGAGTGCCCGTTTCGCCAAAACCCGTAATTTTGTGTTCTTAGCTGCATGGCCGAAAAATGAGCCACATCGCGAATTTTCAAAACCCAGATCAAGCAGATTTTGGCAGACTCCAAAGGGTTTTTTGTGATGAGAGCCACATCTCCGCGCGGGGATTTGCATCTCGGCACTAAGGTTCAGATTCGCTTGTAAGGCGACCATCGACCTCGACCTTCAGCCAAACCATTCGGTCGAGAAACCAGAGCTTCCCACCGATCACAAGCGCGAGGCCCAATAGGACCGGCCAGATTTCAAGTTGCCACAAACCCCAAGCGAGAGGCGCCAGTCCGACACCACTGATAGTCGCGAGTATGATTGGCATTCGGAGGTGATGAGCAGGGATCGATTTTTCACGCCGCTTGATCCAGATTCGTTCCCCAA
>CAWUIX010000364.1:0-3497 GCA_963922395.1 uncultured Rhodobacterales bacterium
GAATTGTGGGCGATCTGACCGGCGTCGAACTGACAGCGCTGCCGACCTGGATGGAAAGCTGGGCGGAGTTCTCCACCCGCAATCCGTACGGGCTGGTAATGGACGAACCGGGCTGGCCGCGCCCCTACGGATCCAACCCCTATCAGGGGTATGACAGTTCCCGAAAACCGTTCCTCTATAACGGCGAGATGCCGCCCCATGACATTCCCGCGCTGGCGCGCGTCGTGCGCGTGGGAGATCGGGCCTGGACGATGGAACGAATCCGGGCCGAAACGCCAATCACGGAGCAGGGCGTGACGCTTTCGTGGAACGAAGGACAGGCGTCCGCATTGGATTCCCGGAACATTTCCAAGGGCAAGGAAGTGGGCACAGTGCGGGTTAAGGATGCTCAGGGCAACGATCTGCCCCACGATGTGATGTTTGCCTTCGCCTATCACGCCTTCTGGCCAGACGGTGAGTGGATGCTCGGAAACTGAACGAGTGCCCCCCTCCGGAAGCAAAAACGGCGGCCTCTTGGCCGCCGTTTCTTTGTTTGTGAGATGCCTCGCCTCAGCTCTCGGGCGCCATCGAGGTAAACTGCGGGATTGGTCCGGTCGAGGCGGGGGTTGGCTCAATGCTCGGCCAGTTCCCTTCGGCAAGGCTGATGTTGCCGGGGATGTCCTCTTCCCAGAAGGTCACCACATTCGGTGTGACGTTCAGGTAGAGCTTCTCATCCACGATCCGCCAAAGCGTCGGGTTGCCCGGCGCCCGACCGCCCTTGGCAGCAGCAAAGGCACAGTGGCCGTCAAATTGCGGCGCATAGCGCTCGGGATCTGCAAGGAACTTGTCGCGGTTGGCGACAGAGGCGAAGGCCCAGGTCGATCCGTTCCAATCTGCCGTGATGCTTGACTTGCCCGCCAGTGGCTTCGGCTGGGGGCTGCCGATATCCGACTGGTCGAGGTCGTAGTACGAGGTCACGTCATAGCCTGACACGGCAAAACCGGTCGGGTCGACATATTGCTCACCGGCGAAGGCGGGCAGGGCGAGGGCAGCGAACGCAGCGCCGGCAAGAAGGGATTTCAGAGACATAGGGTCAGGGCCTTTCTGGAGTGGTGTCTGTGAGGCGTCTCATGCCAGATGCCGCCGATCACGCGCTACCCACGTTCCTGTGTCCTTCGTTTTGAGGCGCACAGTCGCCTGTGCGACCAATGGGCAACGCACATCGGCGCACAGTTCAGGGGAATGTCCCATAAGCCTCAGGATGGACGCATTTCCCTGTACTCTCTATCTGGAGCATCCACTGGATCGAGATATGAGCAAACTTGTCAGTGACTTTCTAGGACGCATCGGCCTCAATCGGTCTGAAAAGATCGCGCGCACTCGCGATCTCGACGCGGCGCAGCGTCTCTTTTTGCATTGCGCCCAAGGTGCGTTGCGGGAAGCTGGTGTGGGTAAACGAAGCGAGGCACGCGATCCCCGCGCGTCGCTCTATGAGAAGATCGAGGCGCGCCTCGCAGATGCCGGCGTCACGGCAGTTGCTGAACTCCCAGAAATAGAGGTTGCTGAACTCGCACTTCAGGAACGCGCGATCATGGCGGGGGACGAGGAATTTGAGGCCCTGTTGGTCAGTCTGGCCGACGAGGACCGGGACTACGCACGACATGTCCGGTCCACCTGGGAAGAAGAAGCCGAGCGGTTTCGCGCCGAACAAACCCGCTAGAAGTACTCTCCCGTCTGAGACCCCAAAAACCCTAGGTTGACTTGGCTCTGCGAAATGCGGATCTGACAGTGGGAAGCAGGATGCATATTGGGTTGATCGGCGGCATTGGTCCCGCGGCGACGGATGTCTACTACCGGGGGCTCATCAAGGCTGCGGCGGAGACGAACCGCGATCTCGAGCTGACGATTGTCCATGCGGACACGCCAACGCTTCTCGGGCATCTCGCGGAAGACAATCAGGCCGCCCAATGCGCCATCTACGACCGGCTGACCCGACGATTGCAGGCAGCGGGCGCAGAATGCGTGGTGGTCACCTCGATCGCCGGTCACTTCTGCATCGATGCTTTCGCGGAAATGTCGGCCCTGCCGATCCTCAATCTGACCGATGCTGTGTCGGACTGGCTTTCCGAGAGGGGCCACAACCACGTAGGGGTTCTTGGAACCGGTACGGTGATGGCATCGGGGCTCTACGGAAAACTTGCGCCTGTGAAAGTGCTGGCTCCCGAGGGCGAGGCGCTCCAAAAGGTCCACGACGCCTACGTCACCCTCGCAACCTCAGGGCAGCCGACGCCGGAATTGCGCGTGATCTTCTTCGAAGCGGGCCGGGCGCTCATCGAACGCGGGGCCGAAGCGGTGCTCATGGGCGGCACAGACCTCAATGCAGCGTTCGACGGGCAGGACCCGGGGTTCCCCATCGTAGATTGTGCTGGCATTCACATTGCGGCCATCGCCCAGCGGATCTAGGCACGATTAAAGCGGACACCTTAGTACGAAGGTTGCGCTCAACGACGATCTCGTCGCTCCGTCCTCGATCTCGCACCTGTTCAGACGGGCCATCCGCTCGGCGATGTCTTGCACCTTGGAAAGGTCGTTAATTGGTGCGCCGTCTGTTTCGAAAACCATGATTGTCTTATAGCGTTCTCTGCGTTTTATCGGCTGATCCTGCGAGGAAAACGCAATGTTATGGCGATCCAGCCATCGCTCTTGGACTTTGAATGGTAGACGCTCTTCGAGTGTACACAGAAATTCAATCTGATTCTCGGGCATCAAAGGATCCGACCGGAGGATGCATGCATGTGCTGCTTGGGGCGCGCCAATAGTCAGCAGTCCAAGCACTAAACCGGCGATCCTTAGATCAAGCAGTTTCATCCCTCCAACGTCACCAACGCGTGCCGCTTCTTCCCTGCCGACAGCTTGATCGGCGCCGCCAGGGCGCCTGCATCCAGCATCAGCCCCGCGTCAGATACAGGCGCATCGTCCAGCCGCGCCCCGCCTTCGGCAATCAGGCGTTTAGCTTCTTTGCCTGACTTCGCCAGGCCCGACCGCACGATAAGCTGGGTGATCGAAATCCCGTCGGCGACCTCCTCTGCCGATAAGGCAAGGGTCGGCAGATCTTCCCCCTGACCGCCCCGTTCAAACACCTCACGCGCCGTCGCCTCTGCCGCTGCGGCGGCGTCTTCTCCGTGGCAGAGGGTGGTCACCTCGTTCGCCAGCCGGATCTTCGCTTCGTTGATCTCGGATCCTGCAAGCGCGCCCAAGCGGTCGCACTCGTCCACGGGGAGTTCCGAGAACATCTTCAGGAACCGGCCCACGTCCGCGTCGGCGACGTTGCGCCACCACTGCCAGAACTCATAAGGGCTCATCCGGTCTTCGTTCAGCCAGACAGCCCCGTCTGCCGACTTGCCCATTTTCTTGCCGTCCGAGCGGGTGACGAGCGGGGTGGTCAGGCAAAAAGACTCGACCCCTTCGACCCGTCGGCTCAGATCGGCGCCGGAGCCGATGTAACCCCCTTGATCAGA
>CAWUIX010000365.1:0-3491 GCA_963922395.1 uncultured Rhodobacterales bacterium
CTCATAGAATGGCTTAAGGAAATCTCAGCCGCGATCGTTGGGCAACCGAATACGCAACCCTTCAAGAGCATTTACAAGGGCGTCGCAGAACTTGGGCAGATTGGTGCCCTTGAACAGTGAAATGTGATCGCCGGGTACGGTGTAGGTTTCCAGCTCTGTAACGAGGTCTCGCCATCCAAGGTCCTCACCCAAACCGTTCCGTGGTGTGCCATCAGCGCGGATCATGGCCATCGGACCAACCCTTCTGCCAGGAGTGTAGTTGTTCGAAAGCTTGCGTCCTAATAAGCGGGCAGCGACCAGACGCGACTCCGGGGCCATTCGGTTGCTAATTCGACTTGCCCGAACGGATCTCAGGGCAGCAATGATGTTCCGGCGCGTTCGATACAGCGTTGGAAGTTCTGAAACGTTTTGAGTGTCGATCATGGCAACGCCCGTTGATGCCCCTTCGGCCTCCAATCGAGAAGCAACTTCGTGTGCCACGAGTCCTCCAATAGAGTAACCAACAATAAACACCTGGTCGGTGTGCTGCGCGGATCGAAGCGCCTTGAGAGTGCGATCAGCCAAAGCCTTGATGTCCGCGCATTGTGGCTCCTCTAGCCGAAAGCGAGGGTGCAAGATCCCCGTCATCTCCCAACCGTGCTCCGCCAGCAGTTGTGCCACCGGAACGAACGGGTAAACATGGCCGCCCGCTCCCGAAACGACAAAGCATTGCTTCGCATTGGCAACACCCTCGCCGACCAAGGGTACCAGCAATCGATCGACCTCAAGGGGTAATGCGACCGAAGTTTTCAGTGCGGCTATCTGTTCCCGAAGAGTATTGCATCGATAGGCGAAACCTAAATCGACACGCCGCCTTAGGCGTGCTTCGATCGCAAGTGACAACTGTGCTGCAGCAAGGCTGTCACCTCCCAAAGCAAAGAATGACTGGTCGTTAGACTTGGGGTGAACACCAAGGACCTGATGCCAGAGCTCACCCAGAAGCCGGTACTCCTTTGGGAGCACAAGCGGATCTTGGCGCTCTGCCTCGTAGGTGCCCTGCTCAATTTCCCGTCGATCTAATTTCCCGCTCGAGGTCAGCGGTAAATCACGTCGCAGGATGATCTTGGAAATCTGAGAATGAGATGGCAGTTCGTCACCCATGGCGCTTCGAAGCGCATCGCTTGGGTCGACATAACCGGCGGCAGGCACGACGACAGCGACCAACCGGCGGCGCGTATCGTCGTCGCGGTTTTGAATGACGACAGCCGCGAGGTCCACCTCAGGTCGGGACAAAAGCCAATGCTCAATGTCGAATGGGTCTACGCGGCGGCCCCTGATCTTGGCTTCAGTACCCGACCGTCCTTCCAGGACCAGTTTGCCATCATCTCCAAGCCGTCCCCGATCCTCAGTGACGAATATCCGCATCCCATCTTCCGCCTGAGGAAAATGCTCTGTGGAACCATCTCGATCCGCACTTCGATATCCTAGCGCGACCCCGGGACTGGTTATGCGCACATAACCAGAGGCCGTGCCGGGCAAAACACAGCCCTCTTTGTCAACAATGTCGATCTTGACCCCTGTTACAGGAGACACTCTGGGCAACGCCCCCAGAGATACTGTTTCACCTGCTGGTGCCGAGCACGTTGCGGCAATTCCAAATTCGGTTGCTCCGTAGACCACACTTACGAGACATTCCGGAGAGGCGAGTTTGGCAACGAGTTCGACTTCTGACACCGTTACACGTTCGCCGCTAAGGTGGGCGCAGGTAAGACTCTTCAAAGAGCCTTCCGAAAGCGCAGACGCGAGCAATCTAAAAGTGGTCGTCGGGCCATGGAAATGCGTAATCTCCGACTGAACAAGACGCGTTGCCAACTCGGCAATCGGCTCATGTCGAAGGTCACACGGGAGATAGGTCCCTCCAGCCAGTAGGGTCCTCAACATGGAGGACCGCCCAGCCGTCGTATCTATCAGGGCGCAGGTCGCCAGGATGGAACCTGGAACAATTTGCGAGATACCGGCACCGCGATTGGCGCTAAATACCTCTGCTGCTTGTGTGATCTCAATTCCTTTTCGTGCGCCCGTCGTTCCAGATGTCAACTTGATTGCACATCTCGAGTTAATCGGAACTGTTCCACGCCAGGGAGAGACATCCTCACGCCAACGATACGGTTCGACGGGCAGGAGTCTGATGTCCCGGCCATGCTGAAGCGCAACGCTCAAGCTGCGTCCAGCGTCCGTATGAAGGCAAAGTTCCGCTCCGAGATCTTCAAGAATTCGCATCGCCGCGGGCAATGGAGTTTCCGCATCGAGCGTAACCAGCATGTGAGGTGTGCGAAGAACTCCAAGAACACCGGCAACCCCCGCACTTGTATTGTGCCCAATCAACGCACAGACGGACGGTTGCGTCCCCAAATTTTCGATAAGCTCAGACGCAATGCGCGCGCTCCAGCGCTCCAAGTCGCGATAACTCACTGAATCGACAGCGTCACACACTGCTGGGATTTCCCGACGCTCCGCGGCATGGCGCGCAAATGCTTCGGATATACTGTTCATAGGTACTTACCCAGAGTCGCCATCGAACGTTATTCGGGCAGTTGAGTGAGGCATACTCAACCCAGAAGCCCGCTATTCAGTCAGTTTTGACTGCCTCTGCGTTCCAATGGCCGCAAAAAACGCGGCTTTGGTGGCGCGATTGGATCTACAGGATATCAATCTGGCTGGTCGAAGTCTGGAAGACGAACGTCAGCCTTGATGGACTACGCCCGAATGGTGCCTGTCACAGGCACTGTCATCCTTTGACCCACATCAAAGCCCCCCAACCCCCAACTCTGCCACAAAGAATCCGCGAACAGACACCCGGATTCCGCCCTATGAGCACCAGTGAACCACCGTCCCTTTATGCCGCGCGCGAGCCGATCTTTCCGCGCCGCGTGAAAGGCCAGTTTCGGACCCTGAAATGGGTCATCATGATCGTCACGCTCGGCATCTATTACTTGACGCCTTGGATCCGCTGGGACCGGGGCCCGGAGCTTCCGGATCAAGCCGTTCTCGTGGATCTCGCCAACCGCCGCTTCTTCTTCTTCTGGATCGAGATCTGGCCCCACGAATTTTACTTCGTCGCGGGCCTTCTGATCATGGCGGGGCTGGGCCTCTTTCTCTTCACCTCCGCACTTGGCCGCGTCTGGTGTGGCTATACCTGCCCGCAAACAGTCTGGACCGATCTCTTCATCCTGGTGGAGCGCTGGATTGAAGGCGACCGAAACGCCCGCGTCCGGCTTCTGAAGGCCAAGTGGGATCTCCACAAGATCCGCCTCCGCGTCACCAAGTGGATCTCCTGGCTTCTGATCGCGCTCGCCACCGGCGGGGCCTGGGTGTTCTACTTCGCCGATGCGCCCACGCTTCTCGTCGATCTCGTCACCCTAAACGCGCCCCTTGTGGCCTACTCGACCGTCGCGATCCTCACCGGCACCACCTTCCTGTTCGGCGGTCTCGCGCGGGAACAGGTCTGCATC
>CAWUIX010000366.1:0-3481 GCA_963922395.1 uncultured Rhodobacterales bacterium
GAACGCGTGTAGGCGGGAAACCGTCTCCAGGGTTCGAATCCCTGTCTCTCCGCCACCAACCCCTTTCTCGGTCAGTGCAGTCCTTCTTTTGCTGATCTTTCGCTTGGGCAATGCCATCCGTCCGAGAGATTAATCCCATCGCCCGAGTATGCGCGTTTTCTGCGCAATGCCTCCGTCCATACCTCCCTCTCTAACCACTTCAACTAGGACGGCAGTTGCTCAGATCGAAACCATTTCAAGCAGAACCGTGTCGTCGCTCTCTGTGCCGAATAAGGGACGGCGTGGCTGTCCCCACGTACGCTGGTTGGGCATAGTCTGCCAGCACTCCCAGCCCCCTAGGTGTCGCTGCTGTTTCGGTTCTTCTTCTTTACGAATTCCTGAACGACCTGGTCGATCATATCGCCATCGTCTTCCATGGTGATCGGCCCAAGCTGGCGATTTTCGGCCTGATCTGCCCCGGCTGACGAGAGGCGACCGAAGTGGATCGTCAGACCCTCCGCAATGCGTTGGAACTCGGCAAGGGGGATAGCATAGGTGGCGTCGCCGATTGTGATGGAAACGTCCGCACCGTCTGCAGCTGCTGTCTGCAGGATCTTGCGCAGGACCTCGGCCGCCTTGGCGCGGGTGCTTTCGGCGTTCTTGGCAGAGTCCGAGAGATAGATCAGGGCAGTCAGTCCAGTGCCGGCCTCCTGATCGGCGGTGCCCCGCGCGGCGAATAGCCCACCGTCGCCCGTCCTGTGGGCTTTGATCATGTCGACGAGGTATCTTTTGAACTGCTCTTCCTGGAAAGCGCCGGGGCCGTTTTTGCTGTCAACGGCGACGGCGTCACCGGCTTCCAAACCCGCGGGAAGGTCTGCTGCCTCCTCGGCGATCTGGATAACATGGTCCGCGGACCTGAGCTTGCTGCCATCCTTGGCGTCGAAGCCCGCGAACTCGGTGCGTTTGGGCTTGCCTTCACCGGGACGCGGGAGATCCGTAAGTGACGAGATATCGTCGAAAAGCGTTGGATCGCCGTCGGCAGAGCTTTGCAACCGTAAGAGGCTTTCAAACATGGATTCAAGCATCGAACCCTTGGCCGCGGTCTCGGTGTGGATGATGCCTTCGAGCAGCATTTGCTCCAGGTCGCTTTCGATCTTGCCCTTCATTTGAGGTGCGAAACTGCCTTCTGACCGCAAGAGATAGTCGGCGATCATTTCTTTCAGGGCGTTGTCTATGGCGAGCTGGATCTCATCGTCCAGATGTGAGAGCTCGGACGTTGGGGCGCCGCGCACCAGAGCGAGTATCAATTCCGTCCTGACGATCGCGGGCAGGGACTCGGATTGGCCGGGCAAGCTGCCGCCTTTGAGTACATCGACGAGTATGCCGGTGTTTTCGGTCCCTGCCGCAGCATCGCGCACGAATTCTCGGAACATCTTTTCGATCTTCTCGCCGCGTTTGTTGCGATCGGCTTCCGCGGGGAGCGAATTGAAACCGCCAGCGGCGTCAAGCTTCTTGATAAACTCGATCGTTAGCAGATGGCGCGCCTTTGGGTCTTGGGTCAAGGACGAGAACAGCGCAGACTGGTCAAGCACTTCGACCCGCTTGGCGATGGCTCGAGCCTCTTCGCGTGTGATGTGGACCCCTCCAAGACCAGCCGCTAGCTGAATGTCCGCCGCGACCTGTTCGCGATCCTGTTCCAGATCGACACCCCGGCCGTGATCTAAATCCAGGGGCTTGCTATGACGGTCAAGGAATTCGGCCTGGCCCGCGACCTGCCTGCCACCCTCGATCGCCGCGATATCTGCTGACAGAAGGGCCGGATCCTTGCCGACGCTGGGCACTTCCATCCGCCCCGCGATGCGGATCAGTGACTTGGCAAATTGCAGGTCACCCACTGCCTTGGCGACGTAATCGTGAAGCTGGGCGATCGTGACGCGATCTTTCGCACCCGTGCCGGAATAGTCGACCGCAAGCGCGATCAGGGGCCTAAGTTTGCCAAGCACAGTTTCAGTATGGCCGATGGAGTGGTGCGATAGAAGGTCGAGGATCTCTGTCATCATCTCGCCCGCAACCGGGCGGTCGGCGGGACCGACTTTCTGGATTATTAGCTCCGGCAGGCTCCCGATTGCCATAAGCGCGGCATCGTCATTGCGTGAATAAAAGGCACGGGCAAGCGTCTGGAACAGCGCCTTCTGATGTGTTTCGCTGAAATGCTCGATCCCGAAATCAGTGAGGTTGTTGATTGCAGCGATCAGGCCATCAAGAGATGCTTTGGGTCTGTATTCCGGGAGCATGAGCGTCTTGGTGGTCGCCAAAGCCTCAAGCGCGAAGGCCTGTAGACGGGGGTGACCAGCCAAACCGGTCAGCCTTCCTTTCTGGGGTCCGATGTTAAGTATGGCCTCGGCCATTTCCAATCGCGCGCGCAGCTGTTCATGTGAACGGCCGCGAGGGTTCTGAAGTTCGATTTCTAACGAAAGGAACATTGCGCGCTTGGCCATCGACAGATCTGAACGGGTGTCGCTTGTGTCGGCGAGGGCGGTCAGAAGGCGGCGTGCGCGCGCTTCGCTGATGACCCTTGAATCGCCTATCTTCTTGTCGCGGAGGATGCGCTGCATCGCGTGGCGCCGTTTGGCAAAGTTCGTCGTCTTGCCGGTCGCGTGTCCAGTGTCGAAGAGATGCCGCTGGAGCGCGTCAATCGTGTCTTCGCCCTCGCGAGGTGCGAGGTCTTCGAAGCCGGCGGGCGGTGGATCGCGATGGAAGGCATCGAGTGCGGCCTTCATGTGCTCAATATCGACCGCACCCTTCATTACGCGTAAAAGGCCGACAAGCCGACGCTGATCCTCGCGGCTCAGCTTGGGCTGGCGCCTCATCGCCTTGTAGAGCCTTTCGACAACCGGCATTCGGCCGGCTGGCAGGTCGGTGCGCAGGATGTCGTCGAATTCAGGGTCGTCGCCCTTGTTGAACATCCGTGCCGGCTGTTCGAGCCAGTCGGGTTCGGGTCGAAGACCCAGGCGCATTTCTTCGCGCATCTCGGGCGAAATATCGGACAGCGCGCCTTTGCGTTCCATCAGCGCGTCAAGACTTGCATGGGCCATTTCAAGCTGGCGCAGGGCTTGGGTCTTCGTCGAGCCGAGAAGGGCGTATTGGAGGCGCCTTTCAAGCCGCGCGATCGTGCGGCGCTGCGCGTCGATCTCGACGTCGATCTTCGTCTCGTAGGCGTTCATGCGCCCGTCGAAATCCATTTCGTCCCAACGGGCGATGCGACGCTCTTCTAGCCCGGCGATGCGGGTGCGATATTCGGGGTCGTTGTATTGGAGGACGTGCAGACCTTCTTCTGCAAGCTTTGATGGCTCGGCGCTGGCGCGCATCAGAACCACCGCTTCGCCATTGACGATAAGCGTTACAGCGTGTTCCGAGCCAGAGCCCTTTACGAAGGCGAAGAAGGCGTCGTCGTCCATTGTGATCACAGGCGTACGCAGGACTTTTCGTTTCATGCCCAAGG
>CAWUIX010000367.1:0-3438 GCA_963922395.1 uncultured Rhodobacterales bacterium
AAAACAGATCTTTCCATTCTTCCCCCTTTACCGAAATTCCTTTCAGAAGCCACTTCAGCGATCTGAAAGTACCTCAATGTTCGAAAAAAATCGAATCTACACAGAATCGGTGATCAAAACGGAGAGTCAGGATCAGTCCGACAGACAAGAGTGTCTTTTTGGAGTTCAAAACGACTGATCCGTACCTGCCGATTGGAAAATGTCGTAGATTGAGAAGTCCGATTTGGGCTCGATGCCGTCATTCTCTGCGAGGCGGCACAAGCCGGCGGCTAAATGACCGCACTGCGGACAACGCTGCCGTTCGCTGCTGCGCGGCGTTTGCGCCGGTCGGCACTCGGTTCTCGAGGTCTCCGGCGGCGGATCAACTTGGTCAAAATGCGCGGCCGGGCAGGTCGCTCAGCTTTCGCTTGCTTTTGGGACTTTCGCGCAGTGATACTGACCCGATCTGAAACCCGGAGTCCCAGATTATGCGCACCAACCTGCCCAAAATGGTAGCGATCGGCCTTGCTATCGCGAGTACGATGCCGGCACCGGTGTCGGCGGCCCCCGAATGCAACGTGAACGCAATTCCAGGCGTTCCCGACGTGCAGGTATTGACTGCAGAAGCAGTGTCAGAGCCAGCGGCGCATTGCCGTGTTGAGGGGGTCATAGGAACCGAGATCGGGTTCGAATTGCATCTTCCCGATGATTGGAACGGCAAATTCATCATGGGCGGCGGCGGAGGTTATTCCGGCGACTTCAACAACGCGGCCTTTGCAGCCCGGCCAACCGGGATTATCGAGGGCGGATGGGCAACCGTCACTACGGATACAGGCCATAGGGGCAATAACATCGCAGCAAACTGGGCGCTCAACAATCTTGAACGGCAGGTGAATTTCGGGTTTCAGGGCGTGCACAGAACCGCCGTCACCTCGCAGGCTATCGTTGCTGAGTATTACGGGTCGGACATTCAGCGAAACATCTTCTTTGGCTGTTCCCGCGGCGGTGGCCAGGCCATGATGCTTGCGCAACGCTCGCCCGACCTGTTCGACGGAATTTACGCCGGGGCCCCGGCCTATTCCTGGACGCGGGAATTGGGCGGTCGATGGCTCTACGACGCCATGAACATGTACCCCGATCCGAACCAGATCACGACGCCGGTGATCGACGTCGAGGCGCAGGCGCTGATTGGAAACGCGGTCATGGACGAATGCGACGCGATCGACGGTCTTGAAGACGGCATCCTGAACGACGCTCGGCAGTGCACGTTCGATGTCACCACGCTCCAATGCGGTGAAGGCGAAACCAACCAGTGCCTCACCGAGGAGCAGGTTCGGGTCGCCGCCGACCTCTACCGCGAGGTGGAATTCGGCGGCTTGTCCTGGCCGGGCATGCCGATGGGCGCGGAATTGCCGGGCAGCCCGCTGGGCTGGTCGCTTTGGACCACCGGCGGCTATGTGGAGGGTGCAGACATCGACTTTCACCCCGGCGACGAGGACGCGGTGGAAGTGTTCCCAGCCCCACCGATGCCGAACGCGACGTGGGGTTTTGCCACGGAGATGTTCAAGTACTTCTTCTACGCCGATCCCGACTGGACCTATGCCGGATATGATTGGTCGGATTTCGGCCATCATGCTGCGCGCCTTAGCCCGACGCTCGACGCGGAAGATCCCGACCTGTCCGCGTTCCGGGCCAACGGCGGCAAACTGATCCTCGACAATGGCTGGATGGACGGGTCGCTGTCGGCCTTTGGAACGCTGGGCTATTACAACCGGGTGCTGGCGCTGGATCCGACCGCGCGCGACGACGTGCGCCTGTTCATCCGTCCGGGAGTGACCCATTGCCAAGGCGGCCCCGGTCCGGATGGAACCGACTACATCGGAGCCCTCGAAGAGTGGCTAGATACCGGTGTGGCGCCGGATCAGCTCGACGCGCTATTTGTCCAGCCGGGCGCACGTGTGCCGACCGGACGCGGTGGGCGGATCATCTGCGCGCATCCGGCGGTGGTAACGTACGATGGAAGTGGCGATCCGAACGCTCCGGGTAGTTTCACGTGCGAAGTGCCGCAATAAGCTTCACAATGGCAAAGCGCGTTTGTTTGAAAATTGGGTGGACCATGCAATTCGGAAGAAACCCAATCGCGCGGGCGTCGCACGTCGCGGTTGGCAAGGTGGCAAGCTTGCTGGGTAGAGGCGCAATTCAGGGTTTGATGTTTGCTTGTTTCGCCGCGTCTCCGGTGTTCGCCCAAAGCACTGACGCCGTGAACGAAGTATTGGCGGGGCTCACACTCGAGGGAACGGTGCAAGCCGGAGAGAAGGCATTTGTAGCCAACTCGATAGACGGAACCATTGTCGCAATTCACTTTGAACCGGGCGATCACGTCGAAGAAGGCGACTTGCTGTTCGAATTGTACCCAGCTGCCTTTCGGCTCAGGTTAGAAGCAAGCGAAGCAATTGTCGCCAGACGCGAGTTGGAATTGGGTCTTGCCCTCAGGCGCGCTGAGCGAGCGTCAGAGCTGCGCGAGAGAGGCGCCTCACCAGAAGCCGTGGCACTAGAAGCATCGGACAATCTGGCGATCGCAAGGGTGGCGCTGGCAGAAGCTGAAGCCCAACGAAACCTTGCCGCGCTTCAACTGTCTGCGACGCGGATCAAATCCCCAATCTCTGGTCTGATCGGTCCTAGCCGTTTCCAGATTGGCGCCTATGTCAAGGTTGCGACGGGTCAAGCGCTGGCTGAAGTGACCCGACTTGATCCTGTGCTGATTTCTTATTCACAACCGTACGACTCGCTTCTGTTGCTGAACCGTGCAGCACCTGGGCGGATTACGGACCTTTGGCCGAGGTTCAGGGTTTCAGTCGTTATTCCCACCGGCGAAAAGCTACAGGAAGTCGGAAGGCTTCGTTATTCCGACAATGAGCTGCAAGCGGATCGATCGCTGAGGGTTTGGGCGGAGATGCCCAATCCAAATGGTGTTTTGGTACCCGGGTTGCCCGTTGAGCTTGAAGTCAGTTTGGAGGATTAGGGGTCACGCTTGGCATAGCCAGGCACCGAGTTGGTAGGATACGAAACGATCAATGGACCCTTTTAGAGAGAGACTACTTACCCTCAGGTCGCTCTTTATCTCGATGGCGGCGGTTCAGCTTGTGACGGCTGCGTCCGCGACGATCGTGGCCCTGTACTTTGCCGAGACCGGCGCGTCGCAAGAGGTGGCAGCGCTGGCGCCTGCATTCTATGCCCTTGGGTTCCTCGTCGGGTGTTTCTATGTCGCCGGATGGCTTAACAAGATCGGCCACATCAGATCGTTCGCGGCCGCAGCCGCAATATGCACCGTCTCGACGCTGGCATTCTCGGTAAGCGAGGCAGTGCCGTTTCTTCTATTCGTGCGGTTAACTACCGGCGTCGCGACAGCCGGATTGTTTGCGATCGGGGACGCGTGGATCAGCGAGACCGCGGACAAAG
>CAWUIX010000368.1:0-3437 GCA_963922395.1 uncultured Rhodobacterales bacterium
GCCGGGAGGGGATCTTCTTTACGCTCGATTACACGCGCGAGGGCGTTGCGGCCCGGCTGGCGGATCTCGGCCATTCCACCGATGCGGTGGAGGTAGATGCCTCTGACGAGATATCGGCGGACCATGTGATTGCGCGTCTCAAACGGTCTGCGCGGCCGCCCCTTACGGTCATCGATTACCTGCAGCTTCTGGACCAGCGGCGGAGCACGCCGCCCGTTGGGGATCAGGTTGCGGCGTTGTCAGCGTTTGCGCGGACTTCGGGCGCGATGATCGTCCTGATTTCGCAGATTGACCGGGCGTTTGAGGCGGATGGACGTGCGCTGCCGGGGCGCAGCGATGTGCGGCTGCCGAACCCTGTGGATCTGAGCCTGTTTGGGAAGGCCTGCTTTCTGCAGGACGGACGGTTGCGGCTCGAGGCGGCCTGAGCGGCGGGTTTGACCCAGATCATCGCCCCGCTCGCCAGACTGCCTCATTCGTAGCAGAGGTTTCAGGCTTTCTGAGGGGGGAAGGTCGGTGGCGGCTGTGCGAGGCGATGTGCCGACCGGGGCGTTGATCCCATTTGTTGCAATCACATTTGCGATCACCTGGGGCGTGATCGGTCTTTATATCATCTCGCCGGAGTGGGCCGCAGCGCGGTTCGGCGAGATCAGCGGCGCTCACCCGCTTTTCTTTCTGGCGACCTGGGCGCCAGCGCTTTCGGCGATTGCGGTCGTCCTGATCTCTGGCGGGGTGGCCGGTCTTCGCGCATTCCTCGCGCGGCTCGTGCTTTGGCGGCTCCCTGTGCCTTGGGTCGTATTCGTCCTGGTTGGCTTGCCTCTGGTCTTTGTTGCCGGGTCTGCCCTGAAGGGCGGGCCGGTTCTGGCACCTTTGCCGGAGCGCGGCCTGGGCGAACTGTTCGCAGTATTAGGGATGATGCTGTTTCTGGGGCCAGTCGAGGAATTTGGCTGGCGGGGGGTTGCCCAACCACTGTTGCAGCGCTGGGTCGCGCCGTTCTGGGCCGGTGCGGCGATCGGGTCGGTCTGGGGCATCTGGCATTTGCCGGCGTTCTATCTGGCCGGGGTCGTGTTCGCGGAGTGGAGCTTTCTGCCGTTCTTTGTGGGCAACGTGACCCTGGCCATTCTGGTGACGCCGATCTTCAATGCATCGCGCGGGGGGCTTTTCTGGCCCGTGTTGTTTCACTGGCAGCTTATCAACCCGTTCTGGCCGGATGCGCAGCCGTACGACACATGGATTCTGGTTGCGGTGACGGGGGTTGTGGTCTGGTGGAACCGGGGCACCCTCTTTGCCCGCCATGTAGCGGGTACTTCAGTCGCTCGCCCGTGACGGGTTGCGTCATAGACGCGGGAAGACGGCCTTTGCCACCTCCTGGGCGACGGTGTCTTCCCCGTCCATTCCGTCGATAATCACAAACCGGTCGGCGTGCCGCTCGGCGAGGTCTAGGAACCCGGCGCGCAGCTTTTCCTGGAAGGGCACGCCGAACTCTTCGAACCGGTCCTCGCCGGAGCCGCGAGCAAGGCCGCGGGAGAGGGCGATAGCCGGGTCCATGTCGATCAGGATGGTCAGGTCCGGTTCGCGGCCGATCATGAGGGTGTGGAGCGCGTTTACCTTTTCGGCGAGGTCGCCGCGTGTTGCGCCCTGATAGACCCGTGTGGAGTCTGCGAACCGGTCGGAGATGACGATCCGGCCTTCGGCGAGGGCAGGTTCGATCAGGCGTTCCAGGTGATCCCGGCGGGCGGCGGTGAAGAGGAGGAGTTCCGTTTCTGGTGACCAGCGGTCAGGGTCGCCTTCGACCAGAAGGCGCCGGATCGCTTCGGCCCCGGGTGATCCGCCGGGTTCGCGGGTGAGGATTGGGTCGTGGCCTTCTGCCGTCAGGGCCTCCGCGAGGCGCCTCGACTGTGTGGACTTGCCGGAGCCGTCGATGCCTTCGAAGGTGATGAACACGGGGGAAGCCGCGGACCGCGCTAGCGGAGCGCCTGCGCTTCGTCGAGCGCCATGCCGAAGAGGATCGAGGCGGCGGAGCGGACGCGCGGGACGAAGCCGCCGCGTGGTACGGCACGATCCGCGACAAGAGGAATGCGGGCCTCCGGCAGGTCCTCACGCTCGATGATCAGTTCCGCGATCTGCTGGCCTTCCTCGATGGGCGCCTCGATTGGACCGCGATAGGAGACGGTGACACTGTCGAGCACTTGCGTCTTGGCGGACAGAAGGAGGGTGACGTCCTCGGCGGGCACAAGGCCCACCTGGCTGATCTCGCCCATCCAGACCTCGGCATCGGCGACCACAGTGCCAGCCTCGAGAAGCGGTTTTTCGACGAACTGCCGGAAGCCCCAGTTGATCACGGCGATGGATTCCTCTCGCCGCTCCCGTGTGGAGTCGAGGCCCGTGACGACGAACACGAGGCGCCGCGTGCCCTGTTTTGCGGATCCGACGAGGCCATAACCTGCCTCTTGCGTGTGGCCGGTTTTCAGACCATCGGCGCCAAGCTCTGCCCCGAGAATGGGGTTCCGATTGAAGCGGTTGGCGGGAGAGCGATCCTTGTAGTCGTACTCTTCCTGCGCAAAGTAGCCGTAATATTCCGGGAACTCTTCAATGAGGTGCGTTGCCAGTATGCCCAGGTCCCGGGTGCTCATGCGGTGGTTTGGGTTCGGCCAGCCGGAGGCGTTTGTGAAGGTCGAATTCCGCATGCCGATGGTCGGCGCGATCTCATTCATTTCCCGGGCGAAGGCGTCTTCGGACCCGGCGAGGTTCTCGGCGACCACGACGGTCGCGTCATTGCCCGAGGAGACAACAATGCCCTGGATCAGATCTTCTGCAGTCGGGCGGTCCAGCTCGTTGAGGAACATGGTTGAGCCGCCCATCGCCTTGGCTTTGGACGAGACAGTGAATTCGTCGCTGAGGTTCACGCGGCCGTCGCGGAGGGCATCAAACAGCATGTAAAGCGTCATCAGCTTTGACATTGACGCCGGGGGCAGGGGATCGTCGGCGTTCTTTTCATAGAGCACCGTGCCAGTTGTCACGTCGTAGACATAGGCCGCCCGGGCGCGGGTCTCGAACGAAAGCGCGAGGGTGGGCGTGATCGCGAGGAGTGTGGCGGTCAGGGCAATCAGTCGTGCAGTGTTCAGCATGGGGTGCCTCAGTTGGTAACGGCGTAGGCGTCGCTGTAGCCAAGGTCACGGACCTGGCGCAGCAGGGTGCGCCGCTCGGCGCGGCTGGTGACGGGGCCGACGACAACGCGCCAGATCTTGCGTTCGGATGTTTCGCGTTCGCGGATGCCGGAGATGATGCCGGATTCGCTCAGTGCGGCGGCCACGTTCTTGGCGTTGTCTTCAACGCTGAAGATGCCGATCTGGATGAAAGGTTTCGCGATGTTCGACGCGGGAGCGGGGGCGGCCACGGCGACCTCGGGGTCCGCAAGGCCGGCTTCCGCGGCACCCTCA
>CAWUIX010000369.1:0-3430 GCA_963922395.1 uncultured Rhodobacterales bacterium
GGGAGGTCAGTTGAGCCGAGCCACAGTGAACCCAGACAATATCTGGTCACTACGAGGGCTTTGTGATTGCCTTGAGGCTCGGGGCGCGACAGATGACTTGGCCCACTTGAAGCAGCGGCTTGATCTGGCTGAGGCGCGTGCGGATCAGCGTGTTGCTGCGGCTTGCTTCTGCGCCGGTGCCGCTATGGCAGGTGAGTGACCACGGGATCGTGACAGATATTCCTTGCGCAGGATTACCACCAACACGAGTGATGCCCGGGCGATGCCGCCCGGGCTTCGAAATTCTTTATTGGCCGCCTCAGCGCTATGACGCTGCGACTAGCCTTCGCGTGAGGGAGTGTTCAGTCCAATTTGAACAGCCGGCCGGGCGAGGAAGCGGTCGAGATAAGCTGGCACGTTCTTCAATTCACTCCAACCCACCGCGTCCTTGACGCCGTAGAAGTCGAGGCCACGCAGCCACGGCGCAATTGCGATGTCGGCGATAGAGAACTCTCCTGCGATCCACTCTTTTCCTTCGAGCGCAGTCTCCAGAACGCTCAGAAGCCGTTTCGCCTCATTCAGGTAGCGTTCTCTTGGGCGAGGATCCTCGATCTCTGCGCCTGCGAATTTGGAGAAGTATCCAAGTTGGCCGAACATCGGGCCGATGCCGCCCATCTGGAACATGGCCCACTGGATCACCTCATACTTCTCGGCTGGCGTCCGACCGATTAGCTTGCCCGTTTTTTCGGCGAGGTAGATGAGGATCGCACCAGATTCGAACACGCGGATCGGCAAACCGTCTGGTCCGTTCGGGTCGACGATCGCAGGAATCTTTCCATTCGGGTTGATCGTCAAATACTCAGGGCTCTTCACGTCACTATCGGCCAAAGTCACCCGGTGCGCCTCGTAGTCGATGCCCATCTCTTCCAAGGCAATGGAGACCTTCACGCCGTTTGGTGTGGGGAACGAATAGAGTTGAAGAACATCTGGCTGAGTGACAGGCCAGCGATCGTGAAACTGAAGGGGGCTTAGGTCGTTCATGGCGCGGCTCCTGATTAATACTTTAGCAGTCACTCAAGTATGCTGTGCTTCTCCGATTTGTAGGGGTGCAACCGTGCGCAATCGTGCTACTCACTGTGCATCCGCGCAGAAAAGACGCGGAAACAGGGATCAAAAGGTGGAAGAAATGATTCAGGAATTCAGAGACTTCATTGCCAAGGGCAATGTCATGGACATGGCCGTCGGCATTATCATCGGGGCAGCATTTACAGCGATCGTTACATCCCTCGTAAACGATCTGATCACCCCGATCATTAGCCTCTTCACCGGCGGCATCGACTTCTCAGGGATGGGCGTGCAATTGACCGAAGGAGAGGAGGCTGCGGTCTTTGCCTACGGGAACTTCATTATGGCACTGATCAACTTCCTGATCATCGCATGGGTCGTCTTCCTCTTGGTGAAAATGGTGAATCGCGTGAAGGAGGAGGCAGAGACGAAGGAAGAGCCCGCACCCGAACCGGATCCAGGCCCATCGGAAAAAGATCTGCTGATGGAAATCCGCGATGCGCTCAAGGCGCGGTAGCACTCAAACCTTCAGCGCAAGTTGCGGCGACAGCACGTCAATCTCCAAGGCCTTGCCGACCGCATAATACGTCAGTTGCCCTGCGTGGACATTCAGGCCCGCGAGAAGGTGCGGGTCGTCCTCGCAGGCCTGACGCCAGCCCTTGTCGGCCAATGCGATCATGTACGGCATGGTCGCGTTCCCCAGTGCGATTGTTGAAGTGCGCGCCACCGCACCGGGCATATTCGCCACGCAGTAGTGCACGATCCCGTCAACCTCATAGATCGGGTCGTCATGGGTCGTCGGGCGCGACGTCTCGAAACAGCCGCCCTGGTCAATCGCAACATCGACCAGAACCGAGCCGCGTTTCATGTCAGACAGTTGGGCGCGGCTGATCAGCTTTGGTGCAGCGGCCCCGGGAATAAGTACCGCACCGATCACCATATCGGCTTCGGCAATGAGTTCGGCGGTTGCACCACGGGACGCATACCGGTTCCTGAACACGCCTGAAAATGCGTCGTCGAGATATCGGAGGCGAGGCAACGACATATCGAGGACGGTCACGTCCGCGCCCATGCCGGCTGCCACACGGGCTGCATTGGTGCCCACGTTCCCTCCGCCGATTACCACAACCTTGCCAGGACCGACTCCAGGAACGCCGCCAAGAAGAACGCCACGCCCGCCGTTGGCCCGTTGGAGCGCCCAACTGCCGACTTGCGGTGCGAGACGGCCAGCAACTTCAGACATCGGCGCTAGCAGCGGTAAGCCGCCTTGCTCGTCCGTCACAGTCTCATAGGCGATGGCCGTCGCTCCCGATGCCAGAAGATCCCGTGTTTGAGCTGGATCCGGTGCAAGATGCAGGTAGGTGAACAGGACCTGACCCTCGCGGAGCATTTTCCGTTCGACCGGCTGAGGTTCTTTGACTTTCACGATCATCTCGGCCGTGGCAAAGACTTCCTCCGCGCTATCAGCGATACGCGCACCGACTGTTACATAGTCCTCGTCCGCAAAGCCTGAGCCGGTCCCAGCATGTGTCTCCACAACGACGCTGTGGCCATGGGCCACTGCCTCGCCTGCCGCATTTGGTGTAAGCCCAACGCGAAATTCTTGCGGTTTGATCTCTTTCGGACACCCAATCAGCATCGCCGTCTCCCTTTTCCGGGATGTCTACCCTCCCCAGGTCGACAAATGCTTCGGAATATTTCGCTCGAACAGCCCCCAATTCTGAATATTATTGCTCCAAGCAGAGCTTTGGCTGAAGAAATGACCGATCAAGATAAGCTGGACGGAATTGACCGTCGCATCCTCGTCGAACTGCAACGCGCGGGGCGCCTATCAAATGCCGAGTTGTCTGAACGCGTCCACCTCTCACCATCGGCCTGCCACAGAAGGGTGCACCGGCTGGAAGACGCAGGCTTTATCGCAGGCTATGTCGCGCTCCTGGACCGCCGACGCGTTGGGCGCGCCACCACAGTGTTCGTCGAGATCACGCTTTCAGGACAGACCGACGACGTTCTGGATGCCTTTGAGCGAGAGGTAAGCAGAATCCCGGAAGTGCTTGAATGTCACCTGATGGCAGGTACGGCGGACTACTTACTCAAAGTATCGGCAGAAGATAGCGAGGACTTTGCGCGTATCCATAGACGCTCGCTCGCCCGGCTTCCTGGCGTTTCGCAGATGCATTCATCTTTTGCCCTGCGTACGGTTCTGCAGACCACGGCCCTTCCAATCGGAAGCATTTAACAGGACTTCTAGTCCGCCCCGGCAGGCTTCCGCGCTGAACCCATGTAGAGAACAGCAGTCAAAGGGACACGCCCGAACTTTACGTCGCCGCGCAGGTTCACTCCAACAGGTCCCAGGCCGGCCAAAGGCCCAGATTCAAGATCGGCG
>CAWUIX010000370.1:0-3427 GCA_963922395.1 uncultured Rhodobacterales bacterium
GAAACCCATTGGGCCAGTCGCACATGCCGAACATCATGTTGCGCCAAGGCTGCCGATGAGCATGTTCCAATCGGCTCGCAGTGAATCAGAGGTCTAGGAAAACTACCTTCGTTGCCGACAACGCTGCACCCCCAGCGCACCCCAAGCCGCTTGATGAACGGGTGGTGGGCAGCATTACAACTCTAACTCATTGAAATTATTGGTGAGCCGTGCAGGATTCGAACCTGCGACCCGCTGATTAAAAGTCAGCTGCTCTACCAACTGAGCTAACGGCCCACGCCCGGCAGGGTGTAGTGCCATGCGAACGGTCGGTCAAGCAGTCAGCCTGCCAACTGAGCTGCCCCCCCGGGGCGTCCCTCGTTCATAACGAGAGTCTGCGGTTCTTCTGCTCTGAGACCCAACCTTCTGCCAGCTGGGCTTAGAGTTTCCCGTCTGTTCTCAGCATGGCTGGCTGGTTTGGCCTGCTGAGTTTGCCAGCGATATCGGGGGTATATTCCCGATCGCGCTGTGCGGTCGTTCTTCGTTGTAGAACCTACGCCATCGCTCCATCTTTTCGCCAGCGTCAGCCAGCGACAAGAACCTATGCGCGTTCAGGCATTCCGAACGGAATTTGGAATTGAACGCCTCGATGAAGGCGTTGTCGGCCTGGCTTCCCAGGCCGGGAGAGCGAGCTGCGCAGCGCGCCACCGGTCCGAGCGCCGCGGCGAACCAGCGTGATGCCCTTTTGATAGGCCCATAATCCATGTCGTGCGAGATGAACTCGCTGCCGTTGTCGACCCTGATCGTCTTCGGATAGCCGATCCTGGGGCACACCCGGTCCAGGGTCTGGACGACATCTTCGCCACGGTATCTGAACCGCGGATCGATGACGGGCGACATGCGTGAATAGGTGTCCACCACCGTCAGCACACGCAGCTTTCGGCCCGTTGCGAGCTGGTCGTGGACAAAGTCCATCGCCCAAACGTGGTTCGGTCTGATCGCGTCGGTACGGTCCTCGCAAAGCTTTGCTCTCACCCGTCTCCTGGGCGTTTTGTTTCGGAGTTGCAGGCCCATCTCACTGTAAAGGCGGCGAACTTTCTTCATGTTGATCTTCCATCCTTCACGGCACAGCACGTAGTGAACGCGCCCCCTCTCGCGGTTGTGCTTCGCAAACCGCTGCCGGGCAACGGATATCCGTAACGCACACGGGTCTCGCAGATCTCCTTGATCCGCTTCTTCAGCACGGCCGGATCGCGGCGGCGGGACTTGTACCGATAGCTGGAGCGATCAAAGCGAAGGGCTGCGCAAGCCCTTCTGATCGATACCTGCCAATCTGTCCGGAGGCCGTCGATAATCTCGCGCTTGCGATCCGGCCTCAGAGCTTTCGTTTGATTACATCCCGAAGCATCTCGCGGTCGAGCGTCAGGTCGGCGACAATCCTCTCTAGGCGTCCATTCTCGTCTTCGAGCTCGCGCAAGCGCGTCGCCATCGTCGCTCGGACCGATGGCGCGACTGATGGCAACTCTCAGACGGCATCAACCCCGCATACTTTTGCGCCAGTTGAAATAGGTCGCCTGGCTGATGCCTGCTTCCCGGCAGATCTCCGCAACCGGTTTCCCTTCTTCGCCCTGTTTGATGATGACGCCTTCTGCGCGTCCGTGAATCTCGATACTTTCATTCATCTTCGCTCCGTTCCCAGTCCAGGAAATCGTAGCGGAAAACTCTAATCCTGAATGGCAGAGTTTTCGGGAAGCAGAGCATGGATTTTGGTATTCGTCGTGTTTGGATTGCGCAAGCGCGCCGGGTGTGGAGCCCTCAGACAGCTCACGCGTCCGGCGCGCGTTCGTCGGCGTGTCGTTTCGTTGCCGAGAGCGGAGTGCGGCCTGACGTTGTTGTAGTCGTAACGCCAGAGCGCCAGTTTCCGCCTTGCGTCATCGAGGCTGTCGAACATTTCTTCGTTCAGAAGTTCGTCCCGCAGGCTGCCATTGATGGGGCAGACGGCCCCGCTCCCAAGGGACCGTATGTTGGTCTCGCCAATTTGAAGAGGAGCACTTGCGATGACCCGCACAACTGTCGGCTTGGATCTCGCGAAGAGTGTCATTCATGTGCACGTTGCTGATGCATCAGGATCAGTGATTTCCAGCCAACGCTGAACCCGACGGGAGCTCTTGGCGTTCTTTGGAGCTCTGCCAGTGTGCCTTGTCGGGATCGAGGCCTGCGGGTACTGTTCAGAATATTTCGCACTTTCGATCACGCGACGACGGCTCCGTGGTGGGTTTGCTCGGTGTAGAGCGGGGTCATGTTCATGTACTTTCTGGTTGACCATTGGGTGCCCGCGATGTGGCGCAGCCGGGCCGCGGCCAGGTTCAGGCAAGACTCACCATCCGGGAACGCCCCGACCGCGCGGGTACGTCTTCGGATCTCGCGCAGTGAGGCCTCGAACGCCACTGGTCTGAGAGAGCGGGCCGAACGCGTTCCAGAGGGTTGTTCGTGCGCAGCTTAAGCCAATGGCTGTCGGGATAACCGTAGTAGATCAGTGTCTCTGGCCGTGCTCCTCGAGCAGATCGACCGCTTTGCCGAGCCGCATGGCGCGGAGTTCGGCGATGACCGCCACCATCTTCTCGGTCGCGGCCTCGCGGCTTTCCTGGGCGTGGATCGCCTTGAGCATCCTGGCGATGTCGCGGACCTTTCCCGCAGGCACCAGGCTGAAGACATTGCGGTAGAAGTGCACAACGCAGCGCTGCCACTGCGCGTCCGGAAACTGCTCAGCGGCGCTCTCGACCAAGCCACGACACGCGTCCGATACGATCAGCCGCACACCAGAGAGCCCACGGTCGGCAAGGTGGCGCAGGAACGATGACCAGCCGGACTTGTCCTCCTTGGGCCCTTCGACGATGCCCAGGATCTCGCGGTAGCCGTCCGCGGTGACGCCGATGGCCACCAGCAGCGTCCACTGAATCGTTTTCTCGTCCTCCTCACTCCCGGAGATCACCCGCCGGTCATCCACCCGCGGAACGCCTCTCGGTTTGGTTTGTTCGGAAGTAACGGCTGCAGGCGGGAAAACTGCTCGTCAGAGAGCCAGAAGTGGTGAACGGACATCGCAAACTACCAACGTTTGGGAGTTTGAATCACATCTCAGCATGAATGTGAATCCAGTTTATGGGTCCTGAGCCTAGATTTCCTGGCCAGCCGGTACTGGCCTAGCAGACAGTTCTTCCGCAGGCGTGAGCCGCTGAAGGATGTCGCCCAAAGGTAGCTTTGCCTGCAATCTATCGGCCAGCAAGAATGTTCCCCCGAACTTTCGCTGGAGGTAGAGGGCATCCATTGGGACTGTCGGCGGCACGAAGCCGTCCTCGGCCAAAGCAGTCCCCGCTGCATTCAAGCGCTGCTTCAGGTCTGTCGTTGCAAAATCAAAGGTCTCGCCCTGACGGACCGCCTCGAAGACCAT
>CAWUIX010000371.1:0-3420 GCA_963922395.1 uncultured Rhodobacterales bacterium
CCTGCAAAAAAAGATCGTAGAGAACCCGGAGATCGCCTTTATCACGCAGGGCCCAAGTCTGATTGATCTGTTAGGTGACGAGGTCTGGTCCGATCTTTTGCCTCAGCTTGAGGCACGGGGCGTCCCCGGCATGATTGCCGCCCAGTACCGGCCCTGGCTCGTTAGTGTGACGCTCGCGATCCCACCCTGTGCGCTTGCTGATCAACAGGCTGGATTGACCGGGCTCGACGCGATGCTGGAAGGGATTGCCGAGGAGCGTGCGATCCCCATTGAGACCCTCGACAACGTTGACGACATTCTGGATCTGATCACGGCAGGAACGCTGGAAGAGCAGATCGAGATGCTGAAGGTTGCGCTAGAGATGGACATCAACGGCGAGGCCGTGATGTCCACAACGCTCGACAGCTACTTTGCCGGTCGGCATGCGGAATTCCTTGAATTCAGCCGGCTTTTGTCGCGACAGCTGACCGGCAGCGACGAAGCGGTGGATGAGTTCCTCAAAGTGCTACTGGAAGATCGCAATCTTGGGTGGGCTGATCAGCTTCCCGAATTGCTGAATGGGAAAGATGTTGTGATCGCCGTTGGATCCGCGCATCTGTCCGGGGAAACCGGCGTCCTGAAGGCGTTGGAACAGATGGGATATGAACTGACACAGCAATGAACGACACAGACGCGCCGTCCATGGGGGAGCGGCCAGAGGTCCTTGTGATCAGCTTTGCTGGGCCACATGGGCGCAAGGCATTTCAAGAACGACAGTTGAAACGCCTTGGTTTGCCGGTGACGTTCATCGACGCGGCGACCCCCGACACCTTGCCAGAAGAAAAGCTCAATCGCCTGGCCAATGCCTGGGCGCGGCCCCTGCGATCCGTTGAGGTCGCCCTGACACAAAGTCATGTTCTGGCGTGGCAGCAGATCGTCCATTCCGGCAAGCCAGCGCTCATTCTGGAAGATGATGCGGTCCTGTGCAATTCGACTCCAGACATTCTGGATGCCCTGATGCGAAAGCCTGGGTTGGAGTTTGTTCAGCTCGAAACCTTCGTGTCCCCGAAACGGGTCGGCATGGCAGCCGAGGCTTTGGGCGTTAAAGATTACGCCCTTCACCGGCTCTATCGAGACCGTGGAGGGGCGGCCGCCTATCTGGTTTGGCCGGCTGCGGCGAAGAAGTTACTCACTTCTGTCGAAGATCGCTATCCGCCCGCAGATGCAGCCATTTTCCTCGCGCCTGGAATCACGCGCCATCAACTGGTCCCAGCGGGCGCCATCCAGATTATGCATCTTTCACCGGATCACCCGCTCTTTGGCGATGCGAAAGGTGTCGGAGGGACATCGGTCGCCGCGACACCGCGGCCCGGATATACATCCCGGGCGCATTGGCTTCGCCATAAACTGCGCCGTCTCTCGGTGTCTCTCCGTGTGTTTGGCCGAGATCTTAGCGGTCTGGGGAAATCTCAGAACCGGACGGTCGACTTCACTGGCGACTAGCCTGCCTCGCCGGGTTCCCAGCTTCCGGCCCAATGCACCAAACCCGCTCGCCCGTCCTGCGTCAGCGCGTAAACGCCCCGTTCCACTCTCCGGAACCAGCCATAGTGGTTGTCAGCCATGATCCGCGTTGCCATCGGAACGCCAGTTGCCCGAGCGACGATCGCGCCCTTCTCGGGCCCCGTCTCCGCAAGATAGGCCGCACAGCGTAGGGCTTCTTGCCGGTACCCGGTGACCAAACCGTGGCGCGTCGCCCCCCCGTCATTGGGATCGCCTTCGAGCCGGGCGAAAGCACGGAGCATACGGTCCGCCTTTGCCTTTGATTTGCGTGGTCGGTAGGGCCCCGGGTCGCATCGGATCTCGGCACGCCCATCCGCAATCGTCAAAAGCCCAAGGCCAAGACGGCGGCAGAGACTCAGATTGTCGGCCAAGACCCGGCGCGCGGATGTCCCGCGCGGGCGAGGTGCCGCGATATAGACGTGGTCCGTCACCTGGAGCCTGCGGATCGCTTGGTGATAAAGCGCCAGCGAGAAGCCGATTTTCAGTTCGACAATCACTGGCGGGTCGCCTTCCCGAACCGCCACGACATCTGCGGCCCCGACTTCGCCCTTCACGGTGTAACCCTGACCTTCGAGAAGGGCTTTGACGGGCTCGTATAGGTCGCGCTCACGCATAAGCCCCAGTTAGACGGAATTCCGCCCAAGACGCCAGAAGCCCCTGTCCTCTCAGGACATTCTTTACGCTTCGCGGATAGGGAGGCGCGGCGCCGCCACGCCGGTTGCCAGTATGGGAGTGTGCCTTGTCAACGGAGGATCCAAAGGCCCCGCCAGGGTTCTATGAAGGGCTCATTGCCCGGCACAGCACCGACAGTGTGATTGTGACAAACGCCTCAGGGCGCGCGGTCTGGGTAAATGACGCCTTTCTGCGGCTCAGCGAATACAACCGAGAGGACATTGTTGGCCAGGTCCCGGGGGAACTTTTGCAAGGCCCCGAAACCGATCCGGGTACGGTCAGGCAGGTCTCGAATGCCTTAAAGGAACGCCGTCCGATTCAGACCGAGATTCTGAATTATACCAAGTCAGGGAAACCCTACTGGATTGAAATGCGCATTACGCCCGTCTTCGACGAAAGCGGGCGCCATACCCATTTCCTGTCGAGCGAGCGCGATGTGACAGAGCGTCGGGCGCTCGAGAGAAAGAATGAACAGGTGCTCGAGCGGGAGCGTCACCGCGAGAATGAGCGCGCTCTGCTGACCCAAATCAACGAATGGCTCTACTCGGCAAAGTCGCTCGACGAATTGTTGCATGTCACCCGCAAGGCGATGTCGACCCTGATCCCGGAGGCGGAAGGGCGCCTCTATATCTACACTGACGAACGAGACACGCTGGAGGTAGCGTCAGCCTGGGGGGAACAGGTTTCGATCGATCCGGTGAACCCTGATCAGTGCTGGGCCCTGCGGCGGGGGCGGGCCTATGCCTTCGGCACCCGGCCCATCGAATTCTGCTGCGAGCATGTGGACAGCGAGGATCACCCCTATTTCTGCCTCCCCATTGTCGCGGATGGGGAGACGATCGGCATGCTGCATTTGCGGTTCCCTGCCTTCGACCTGAAGACGATGGACCGCCGGACGATCGAGACGTTTCTCGATCAGAGGTGGAGCTTGTGCTTGCTGTGCGCCGAGCAGATGAGCCTGGCGATCGCAAACGTGCGTCTGCGCCACGTCCTATTGGATCAATCGGTCCGTGATCCGCTGACGAAGCTCTGGAACCGCCGCTGGCTTGTGGAAACGACCAACCGGATGCTGGCGCAAGCCCGCACCGGTGAGATTGAGCTGTCGATTGTCGCCTGTGATATCGATCACTTCAAACGCTTCAATGACGAGTTTGGCCATGACGCAGGCGATCTTGTGCTGCGCGAGATGGCGAACGTCCTGACAGACGT
>CAWUIX010000372.1:0-3420 GCA_963922395.1 uncultured Rhodobacterales bacterium
GATCTTCGGTCTTGCCGAACTGGATTGCGCCACCAGCCTGGGAGGCCACAAAACCCGTTACCTCTTCGCCGAGGATCTGAACGCTGTCCTCCACCACGTCGGTGATCATGGTCGCGTTTTGTACGGTGATGACAGCGGCGACGAGCGCAGAGGCACATCCCACAAATCCCAGGCATTTGACGAAGACGGACATACCCCTAATGCTGGCTGCGCTTGCACCCATAGTCGTTCCTTTCAGGTCGCTGAAACTGGCCGTCTAGAAGAGGGCTTCGGCGTTCACACCAACCGTCATCGCGCCCAACACCTCGTTTGAGGCGGGATCGACAAGCGGGATAGAGATTTGCCCCTGATAGGTTTGGCTCGAATCGTCGAACTCAACCTCGCCAAAATGAACCGCCTCCCTTCCTTTTCCATAGGTCTCGGAGTGTTTTGCCTCATCGCCTTGCCAGAAGTCGGACGTGACATCGCTGGTCGCGACATTGAGGCCGCGCGCGTCCATGATGAATACTTCCGTCATGGCGCCAGAGGCATCAGCAACCCGATCGCGGAGGAAGTCCGAAGCCGCGTTATTCAGAACAGGTTCGATGGTCGGCCGATCCGATAGTCCGACCTCGGCCCGCCATGCCGTATCAAGGGCGTCAATCTCTTCCTGTGAATATCCGGCGGTCATACTGTTTTGGGTTCGGATGGCCTCGATCAGGACATCGCTGTTTGCCCACGGCAGAATTTCGGCCTCCAGGTAGGCCCGCATCTTCGGTTCATAGTCGTTTGCAAGTGCACTGGACGCGGCCAGGGCTATTGCGGCAGCAATGAGCGTGCGATTCATCGGTGTCCTCAGTTCAGGTGAGGCCGCAAGAGTACGGCCCTTCAATACTGTGAGTGACCTACGTGCGATCTATTTCGGGGCCGTTAACCGGGCCCCGGTCACTTGCTGCAATTTTACCTATGCGGCGTCTTTTCGGGCAGCGAGAAGGGCCTGCGACAGGGTCTCTCGGTCGCCGATGTGGTTGGCCAAGAGGAGAACAAGGCGAGCATTGAAAGCCGTACTCTCACCGTCGGACAGACCCGCATGCGCTTCGATCAACTCCGCATAGAAGCCGTCTGGATCGGGGATGTTTGGTTCGACAATAAGGTCTGTCATGTGGGTGTCTTTCCGAGACAGATTTCGAGCGCGTTTTCCACGGCTTCAATGTCAAAAGTGATCCAACGAGCGGCCACATGCTGATCGGGCCGGATCAGGTAGATCGCCTCCGTGTTCTTGCCGAGATAGCGTGCCGCGAGTTGGGTGCCCGGCGGTGCTGAGACCTTGACGCATCTTAGAGGAAAGCCGCCGTGAACTTGTCTCAGGTCGGGGGCGTCGCTGTTAATCGCGAGCAGTGTGAAAGTGCCTCCAAGCTGTGACAGCAGAAATCCTTCTTCAATCGGGGCGTCGGGGCAGGGGCTTCCTACCCGGCTTTGCTCCGGACCATTCGGCAATTCATCGGGTCCGTTCAACGCAGACGCGTCATATGTGGTTGGAAGTGAGAGACGCCCCGAATTCACCAACGTCCTTGCGAAGGGATAGTTTGCACTGAGGTCAAGGACCGCGTCCCGGAAGATCCTGCTGATCTTGGACTTTGGCGTGATAAAGTCGGTGGCGCGCGTAGAGTTCAGGATGTTTTCATCTGCTGCCGACTCGCGTTCAGACGCATAGCTGTCTAGCAAATCTTCTGTTGCCGTACCCTGAAGGACATACCGCAACTTCCAGGCGAGATTGTCGATGTCCTGGATGCCCGAGTTCGCGCCTCTCGCGCCAAAGGGCGAGACTTGGTGGGCCGCGTCACCAGCAAAGAGGATCCTGCCGTGTCGGAAGTTCGTCATGCGCCGACACTGAAACGTGTAGATTGAGGTCCACACAATCTCATACTCGATTTCGGGGCCGAGCATGGCGTCCAGGCGGGCGCGGATGTTCTCTTCTTTCAACTCATGATCGCGGTCTATGTCCCAGCCGATCTGAAAGTCGACGCGCCAGATGTCGTCTGGTTGACGGTGCAGAAGAGCCGATGCGCCGGACTTAAAGTGCGGTTCGAACCAGAACCAGCGCTCGGTTGGGAAGTCCGCCATCATTCTGATGTCGGCGATGAGGAAGTTGTCCTCGAAGACGCGGCCGTGAAACTCTTCGCCGAGCATCTTGCGCAGGGGAGAGCCCGCACCATCGCAACCGATCAGCCAGTCAGCGTGGATCTTGTAGGCGCCCTCTGGTGTATCGACTTCGAGATCGACGCCATCCGTTCTTGAATTGACGGATGTTACCCGATTGCGTCCCCGGATTTCGATCGGCGCACCTTTTGCCTGAGCCTCTCGGATCCGTTCAACAAGGAAGCGTTCGAAATAGGGTTGCTGGAGATTGATGAAGGCCGGAAACTCGTGGCCGTCTTCTGGTTGGAGGTTGAACTCAAAAATCTGTCGGTCGTCGTGGAACACTTTGCCAATGTTCCAGACGATCCCTTTGTCGAGCATCTCCCTGCCACATCCCAGACGGTCCGCGATCTCAAGGGTTCGCTTTGCGAAGCATATTGCGCGTGAGCCTTTGCCGATGCCTTCATGATCATCCAGCACCAGAACAGGGATGTCGTGGAGGCCCAGGTCCAGAGCAAGTGCCATGCCGATGGGGCCGCCGCCCATGACCACAACAGGGTGTCGAGCCGGATCTGGTGCATCCTGATCTGGGGATCTGGCGTAGGGGTAGAGTTTGAACTCCAGGCTGTAGCGGTCGTGGATCATTTTTTGTTCTCGACCTTAGCCTTGAAGGGCCGCCCACATCTCTTTGTCGCGCTCTGCTGTCCAGATCCTTGGCGTGTCGATCCCAAGCGCTTCGTCGTAAGCGCGGGCGACATTGAAGGGCAAGCAATGCTCGTAGATAGCGAAGTCAGAGAATTTTGGATCGCAGGACGCTCGGACGGCATCCCATGCGTCCTTCAGGCTTCCGCCACCTTGGGCGACGCGGGCCGCAGGGCGGTAGGTTGAGGTGACAAAATCCTCGGTCGTTTCCAGTGCTGCGCTGACCATGTCCTGTCCCATCAGGGCATTTCCCCGACCCGGGGCGATGGCGTCCAGATCGTACGCGCGAATTGCCCCGAGGGTTGTTGGCCAGTCGCCGAAGTGGCCATCGCCGCAATAGCAGGCGGAGTGATATTCAACGATGTCGCCGGTGAACATCACGTTTTGATCCGGGACATGGATTACTATGTCACCGGCGGTGTGGGCACGACCGACTTGCATGAGATCGACCCGGCGCTTGCCGAGGTAGATCGACATTTTTCCGGAGAACGTGGTGGTGGGCCAGGTGAGTCCGGGGATCTCTTCGTGGCCTTCGAACAACCGGGGGAAGCGATCAAATTCACTGTCCCAATCTTCCTGTCCGCGTTCGACCACCATAGC
>CAWUIX010000373.1:0-3416 GCA_963922395.1 uncultured Rhodobacterales bacterium
CGTGGCCACCCGGCGGCATCCTGCCTCATCGCCCACGGTGATCCGCAAGGCTTCGGGCAGTTTGTAGGAGGCGACCTTCCGCACCAGAATACCGTCGGCGCGCAGCGCGGCCTCGGCGGCGTCCGCCTCTTCCGGCGAGGCGAAGCGCGCGAGGACAAAGTTCGCGTGGCTTTCATCGCAGGCCACGCCGCTTTCGATCAGCGCGTTGCGCAGCCAGGTGCGCAGGCGCGCGTTCTCGGACAAGCTCTTCTCGATATAGGCGCGGTCCCCAAGGGCGGCTTCGGCTGCCGCAAGCTGGATCAGGCCCAGGTTGAAGGGTCCGCGGATCCGGTTCAGGACATCGATCACCGATTGCGCGGCATAGCCCCAACCGACGCGCAGACCGCCCAGACCGTAGAGCTTGGAGAAGGTGCGCAGCATCACGACGTTCTCGCGTTCGGTCAAGAGTGCGGCGCCGCCGTCATACCCGTGAGCAAACTCGGCATAGGCGCCGTCCAGCACCAGAACGGCATGGTCCGGCACGCCGTTGGCCAATCTTTCGAGATCGGCCATCGGCAGGAGTTTCGTCGTCGGGTTTCCCGGGTTGGTGATGAAGACGACCCTTGTTGCGGGCGTGATCGCGGCAAGGACCGCATCCACGTCAATTGCGCGATCGACCTCTGGCACCTCAACTGGTGTCGCACCCGCGGCGAGCGCCGCAATCCGGTAGAGGGCAAAGCCGTGGCGGGTGTGTAGCACCTCTGTCCCCGGCCCCGCATAGGCGTAGCAGAGGAACGAGATCAGCTCGTCCGACCCGGCCCCGCAAATGATCCGCTCGGGGTCCAGCCCGTGAACCCTGCCCAAGGCGCCCCGCAGGCTGGCATGGTCGCTGGACGGATAGCGATGCAGCCCGGCCGCCGCCGCGCGCGCGGCCTCTATGGCCGCCGGAGACGGACCAAACGGGTTTTCATTCGACGACAGTTTCAGGACATCGCGGCGTCCGGGCAGAGCGCTTGCGCCGCCGACGTAAAGGGCGATGTCGAGAATGCCAGGTTGCGGTTCAAGCGCCATTGGGCCTCACGAGGAAGGTTGAGCCTGAGCCTTCTAACGGCGCGAACCGGCTATGGCCAGATGGGATTCAAAAGCTGGAAATATGAGCGCGGGCCGCCTGCCCTCGAAGGCGACCCGCGCAACCGGGAACGTCCCGGGAAATGGCGCGGTGTGGGGTGCGCGCCAAAAGCAGAAAGTGAGATGCATGTCCCTCGTCCCGTGATCTGCGAATTCTCCACCCCGACCACGTCACGCAGGTGGCGCGTGACGGATATCTCAGAAGCGGCTTCGGTCCCGACCGTGCGACACGGATCAAGCCGATTTGCAGTTTCTCACAGGATGCTAACGCACTCCCCGCACGCACGAACTATCGGAAATCGCGACGCTTTATGAAAGCTCTGTGACAATGCTTTGGTGCAAACGCGCAATTGCATTATTGCAAAATTGCGCTATTCCGCCGCAGTCCCGCGTCGTATTTCGGGATGCTGGAAAGCGTCTTGAAGGAATTCGATGGCCAGCCGGACGATAGGGTCCCGGCGACGTGCATCGTGGTAGCTGAGCCACACATCAAGGCGCACGGGCTCCAGGTTCATGGGAACCTCGACCAGCTCGTCGCTGCGTTCCAAGAACTGCCGTGGGACCATGGTCATCGCTGGCGTCACCCGCATGGCGTCGAGGGCCACGTTCAGGCCATCGATCTCGACCTTCGGAGGACGTCCGGTGGCCGCGCGCAACCGCTCGCTGGGCAGGTAGTCCATTTCGGCGTAGTTCACCTGAATCCAGTCGTTGATCGGCAGCTCGAACCGTTTGTGGCGCACCACGACCAGATCCATCTGCATCATCGAGCGGCGCACAAGCCGGCCTTCGTTCGGGACCTCGAACCCGATCCTCAGATCGCACTCGTTCATGGCAAGGCTTTGCTTTTCGATCAGGATGCGCATGCGGACATCGGGGTGGGCGGTCAGAAAACTCGACAGTCCCTCCAGAACGCCGGACTGCATCACTTGCAGGGCGATGCTGATCCGGATCTGCGTGTCTTTCGCAAGGTTGGACCCCGGTCGCGCGAGGTTCCGCATCAGCTCATCTTCGGTGGTCTCCGCCAAGGTTGCGAGGCTTGTGCCAAACTCTGTCGCCACCCAGCGCGGGCCTTCCTTAACGAATAGGGTCTGACCAAGCTCTTCCGTCATCCGCGCAATCCGGCGGGACACGGTGGCCACGTTGGTTTCAAGCACACGGGCCGCATCCGTCATCGTGCCGCACCGATAAAGTGCCAGGCAGAACCTCAGATCATCCCAGTTGTGCATGGCCCTCCCCGTTCCCATGCGGCCCGCCCCAAGGCTAAGCCCGCGCGCGCGGAAACGGAAACGAAAAAGGGCCGCGGTTTTCTCCGCGGCCCCTGTCCCTCGTGACCTGAATGGCCCTTGTGATCCGTCTATGGGATCAGTTCTTAGCGTAGTATTCGACGACCAGGTTCGGCTCCATCATCACCGGGTAAGGCACATCGCCCAGGGCCGGTGTCCGCACGAAGGTCGCGGTCATCTTGGAGTGGTCGGCTTCGATGTAATCCGGAACATCACGCTCAGCGAGTTGAGCGGCTTCGAGGACGATGGCCAGTTGCTTGGACCGGTCGCGGATCTCGACAACGTCGCCTTCCTTTACGCGGTAGGAGGGGATGTTGACGCGCTGGCCGTTCACCTTCACGTGGCCATGGTTCACGAACTGACGGGCGGCGAACATGGTCGGCACGAACTTTGCGCGATAGACGACGGCGTCCAGACGACGCTCTAGCAGGCCGATGAGGTTCTCACCGGTGTCGCCCTTCACTCGGGCGGCTTCGGCGTAAATGCGCTTGAACTGCTTCTCGGTCAGGTCGCCGTAGTAGCCTTTCAGCTTTTGCTTGGCGCGAAGCTGAATGCCAAAGTCGGAAAGCTTGCCTTTGCGGCGCTGGCCGTGCTGGCCGGGTCCGTATTCGCGGCGGTTGACCGGGGATTTCGGACGACCCCAGATGTTTTCGCCCATCCGGCGATCGATTTTGTACTTGGCAGACGTGCGTTTGGTCACGGCTGATCTCCTCTTCGTGGTTCGAGAGGGCGTTGTCCTCTTCCCGGATTTTGCCGGGACGACAGGGATCCCCTTGCGAGGGCCTCCAACACCAATGAAGGCGCGCTTATAGCGGGGCTGAATTTCCTGTCAAGCGGGGTGTTCGCGGTGCGCGATCAGATCCGAACCGCGCCTTCGTGGCGCAGGATCCCGGCTTCTGCGCGGCTGAGTTCGCGTCGGGCCGCGGCGCCGTAGCCGTGGGGGTTGGCTTCAACGTCGGGGACGATCTCGGCCAGGCGGGTGCGTTCCATCGGATCGACGGTGTCGAGGTTCGTTGAGGCCGGGTG
>CAWUIX010000374.1:0-3403 GCA_963922395.1 uncultured Rhodobacterales bacterium
GCGCCGCCTGGCAACGGGGACGGCTGAGAAGGTGCGGGCCAACCCCGAGGTGCGGGCGGCGTATCTGGGAGCGGATGAATGACGCTTCTCAAGCTCTCCGGGATCACGGCCTCCTATGGACCTAGCCAGGCACTGTTCGGCGTGGACCTTGATCTGGCGGCGGGAGAGGCGCTTGCCCTCATGGGCCGGAATGGCATGGGCAAGACTACGACGGTTCGCATGATTTGCAGGATGCTACGGGAGACCGGCGGGATCATCGAACTGGATGGCAAGAGCATCTCGAGCTGGTCCTCAAGCCGCGTAGGGCAGGCGGGTGTCGGCCTCGTGCCAGAGGGGCGTCGGATTTTCCGGAACCTGACAGTGCGAGAGAACCTGCGCGTCGCAGAACGGTCTGGTCCTTGGACAGAGGCGCGCGTTGCTGATCTCTTCCCGAGGTTGCGGGAGCGCGCAGAGCAGATGGGTGGCACGTTGTCGGGTGGCGAGCAACAGATGCTGGCGATTGGGCGCGCTCTGATGACCAATCCACGAATTCTCATTCTTGATGAGGCAACTGAAGGTTTGGCGCCCGTGATCCGACAGGAGATTTGGGCGGCGATCCATGAGCTCAAGAACGAAGCGGGTCTCGCGATCCTGATCGTCGATAAGTCTGTCTCCGAGCTTCGCACGATTGCGGACCGTGCGGTGATTCTGGAGCGCGGTCGAACGGTCTGGGACGGGCGCTTCGGAGATATGACCGAGGTTGAGACGGGACGGTATCTGGGCGTTTGAGGCGTGGGTGACTTGTTCCACGTCGCCCGGGGCGATACTTACATATTATCAGCGTTTTGTCGCAAAAACCCGGAGCCAGCCATGACCGACGGCCCTCGCATCGTCTCTTCCCAACATCTGGCGGACAGCGGCATGGCCGAACTGTCGGAGTACGAGTTCGGCCTGATGATCGCCTACAACGCCTTCACGCGCTGGGTGCAGCGCTGCATGGCGGCGGCTGGCCATCCGGAATTGAGCGTGCTGGAAAGTCTGGTCCTGCATCACATCAACCACCGGGATCGTGAGAAGCGGCTTTCTGACATCTGCTTCCTCCTGAATATCGAAGACCCGCACACGGTGAACTACGCGTTGAAGAAGCTGCGGAAGGTCGGGCTGGTTGATTCCGTGAAGCGGGGGAAGGAAGTCTTCTACAGCACGTCTGAGACGGGACGTGAGGTCTGCGATGTATATGCCGAGATCCGCCGGACCTGCCTAACCTCATCGTTCTCACAACTGCCCGAAGAGCTTCAACAAATCAGTGACATGGCGGCGCTCCTGCGCCGGACATCGGGGCAGTATGACCAGGCGAGCCGTGCGGCGGCGAGCTTCTGATCGCCCGCGAAGATTTTACATCGACATTTTATCAGTAATTTGTCATCGTTGTTGGGTTCAACGACGCGAGAGCCGATGAGCCAATCAGATACAGCGCCCGAGGGTTTTCCGATCACAGCGCGCCACGGCGTGGACGGATGCGTCGTGCGCTTTGGCGATACGCTCACCGAAGCGGCCAATCGGGCCGCGATCGGCTTGCAAGCGACGTTGGAACGCGGCGCCATCGAAGGGGTCGAAGAAGCGTCGAGTGCGCTGGCCTCTGTCTATGTGCGCTTCGGCTCTGTCGCGGCGCTCCACAAAGGCATGTTGGATCTCTCTCGAATTTTGGAGGAGGAGGATTTCTACTCTGCGCCGTTGCCAAGGGGGCGGCGGCATTGGATCGTCCCGGCGTCCTTTGGCGGTGAAGCGGGGCCGCAACTCGCCTCGGTCGCCTCGCAGGTCGGCTTGAGTGAGACGCGGGCGGTCGAGGAACTGACCGAAGCCCGGCTTCGGGTGCTCGCGATCGGGTTTGCTCCCGGGCAGCCGTATCTCGGCGAACTTCCGGAAAACTGGCATCTGCCACGGCTAAGTGACCTGATCGATGTACCGGCGGGCGCCCTGGTCGTTGCCATTCGGCAGATTGTGCTATTTGCGAACGCCTCGCCGACGGGCTGGCAGCATGTCGGGCGGACGGGATTTCGCCTTTACCGCCCCGAAGATGAGGTGCGCCCCTTTGCGCTGGCACCCGGGGATGAGGTGAGCTTTCGGCCGGTTGCAGCTGAACATGTCCTTGCTCCCAATGACAAAGGCGACGGCGCCGTCTGGGAGCCGATCCCATGAGCGCGCATTTGCGCGTTATCCGCGCCGGTCCACAGATGTCCCTGCAGGATCTGGGTCGGCCCGGATACCTGTCCAAGGGGCTGGCGCGCGGCGGCGCGGCGGATCGCCAGGCCCATGCCGAAGGGGCCATTCTGTTGGGACAGGACGTATTGCTTGCCAGTCTGGAGATGGCCGGTCTCGGTGGCGTCTTCGAAGCCTCTGGGGCGGTTCGGATTGCGCTGACGGGCGCGCCCATGGCGGCGACCGTTTCCGGCCAGCGGCTTCAATGGAACGCCAGTCACCGCCTGAACGGCGGGGACCGTCTTGAAATCGGCCCGGCGTCCCGGGGCACCTACGGATACCTCAGTGTGGGTGGGGGCTTTGATACCAAGGACATGTTGGGCAGTCGGTCTGCAAATTTTGTGGCTGGGCTCGGCAAGCGCGTTCGGGAGGACGATGTGCTGCCGGTCGGTGACGATCAAGGGATCGATACGCCGTCTCAACTCCTCGACGTCCCGGAGCGCTGCTCTGGGGGCGAAGTGCGCGTGGTTCCCGGCGCGCAGACGTCCTTTTACCCGGAGGAGACAAGGGTTCGCTTTGCCAACACCCGCTTTCACCGGGATGCGCGTGGCAATCGACAGGGGGTCAAGCTCTATGCGGAGGGGCCGCCGTTCGAAGCCGCCGGGCAAAAGACGGTTCTGTCGGAAATCATCCTTCCGGGAGACATTCAGATGACCGGGGAAGGGGACCCTTTTGTCCTGTTGCCGGAGTGTCAAACGACCGGTGGCTATCCCCGGATAGGGTCAGTCCTTCCCGAAGACCTGCCGATTGTGGCGCAGGCGACGCCGGGCACGGAGCTCTGGTTCCGGTTTCTGAGCCACAGCGAAGCGGATGAAACGTTCCAAAGCGAAACGGAGCGTTGGGAGGGCCTGAAGCGCAGCCTTCGCCCCTTGGTGCGCGGGCCGGACGATCTTGGAAACCTACTTGGACTGCAACTGATCAGCGGGGTCACGGCAGGGGGCCCGGATCTTTATGAGGAGGAGCACGGATGAGCACGACCGTCGATCTGAACGCGGATATGGGGGAAAGCTTCGGCTCCTGGAAGATGGGTAATGACGAGGCGCTTCTGGACATCGTGACCTCGGCCAATATCGCTTGTGGATTTCATGCCGGTGATCCCGATGTGATGGCCAAGACCATGGGGTTCGCCGTCGAGAAAGGCGTGGGCATAGGTGCCCATCCGGGC
>CAWUIX010000375.1:0-3403 GCA_963922395.1 uncultured Rhodobacterales bacterium
AAGAGTTCACGCATCTTGCGTTTTCCTGCGCCATCGAACCCCTAAGGATCGCCAACCTTCTGGCGGGAAAGGAACTCTATCGCTGGCGTCTCGCCTCCGCAGACGGCAAGGCGTCGACCTCGTCGAACGGCACCGTAACCCTCGTCGATCAGGGTATGATCCCGGCGCCCCGGGGTGAATTGCTCTTCTTCCTCTCGGGCATCAATGTCGATCGCCACATCTCGAAGGATCTCATCAGCTACATCCGCCGCGAGCGCGCGCGGGGAACCCAGATTGGCGCGCTTTGCTCCGGCGCCATGATCCTCGCCGAAGCGGGGATTCTGGACGGGGAACCGGCGGCGATCCACTGGCAGTTTCACGATGGCTTTGCCGAGGCCTATCCAAAGGTGGACCTCCGCCGAAGCGTCTTCGTGGCCGACAGCAAATACCCGACCGCATCCGGCGGCACGGCCACCGCCGATCTGATGCTCCACATGATCGGAGAGGCCCATGGCGCCGACCTCGCCATCGAGGTCGCGGACCAGATGGTCTACAACGCCGTCCGCGACGCGTCCGGTGCGCAACGTCTCTCTGTCCAGGCCCGGCACGGCATGCGCAACCAGCATGTGTCAGAGGCGATCCGGCTCATGGCCGACACCACCGAAGAAACCCTCTCGACCGCCGAGATCGCGGACCGCCTTGGCATCTCCACCCGCCAGCTCGAACGACTCTTTGGCCGCTATCTCCAATGCAGCCCAAAGAAATACGCGACCACCATCCGCCTGAACAAGGCACGGAACCTGCTCTTGCAAACCGAGATCTCTATCACTGAGATCGCCCAGGCCTGCGGCTTTGGCTCCGCCTCGCATTTCTCCCGCGTCTATCGGGAACGCTACGGCGTCTCCCCGTCGCTCCAACGCGCCTTGCCATCGCCGATCTGACAGGGTCAGGGCAGGCTCAGCTGCGCCATCCGCCCACCATCGATCGTCCAGATCTGCCCGGTCACGAACCCCGCCTCGTCGGACACAAGCCACCGCACCAAACCGGCCACATCCTCGGGCGTCCCGGTCCGGCGCACCGGATGAATGCCTCCGATAGCGGCCCGGAACGCATCCGGGTCCCCAAGGCTCTCAATGAAATCCTCGTTCAACTCCGTATCGATCCAGCCCGGCGCCACCGCATTGCACCGCATACCGTCGGGTCCATGATCCACCGCCACCGCGCGCGTCAGCGCATGGAGCCCACCTTTTGAGGCGCAGTAGGCCGGGTGGCGCGGGTTCGACCCCAGCCCCTCAATCGAGCCGATATTCACAATGCGCCCCGACTGCGCGATCAGATGCGGCATCGCGTGTTTGATCAGCATAAACGGCGTGGTCAGGTTGACCTGAAGCGTCTGGGCCCAATCGTCTGCCGACGATTCAAGTACGGTCCCTTCCCGCATCATACCCGCATTGTTGATCAGGATGTCCAGGCGCCCAGCCCGCGCGACGACCTCCGCGATCACCCGTTCCGGCGTCGCGGGATCCAGAAAGTCGGCCTCAATGCTCTCACAATTCGGATCGGCGCCGCGCTGGGCCGTGATCACCCGAACATCGCTCGACACCAAAGCCTGCACAATGGCCGCGCCGATCCCGCTCCGGCCCCCGGTGACAAGTGCGACTTTCTCCGCCCAATCCGTCATTGCACCGACTTCCCGCCATTCGCCTCGATCAGCGCGCCACACAGATACCGCGCCTTGTCCGAGGCAAGGAAAACCACGACATCGGCAATGTCATCAGGCTCCGCAATCCGCCCTAGCGGCACCGACGCGTTCAGATCATCGATCGCTTTGTCGGGGTCGAGCCCGCGCGTCGCAAACCCTGTGCGCAACATGGGCGTATTCACCTCGTTCGGGCACACCGCATTCACCCGAATATTCTGACCCGCGTGATCGATGCCCAGACACTGGGTCAGCGACGCAACCGCCGCTTTCGACATCACGTAAATCGGATGGTTCGGCCCCGGATGCACGCCCCAGCACGAGGCTACATTCACAATCGCCCCGCCACCGGCGGCGTCCATGATCGGAATGGCCGCGCGGCACAGCCGGAAAGGGGCCTCAACATTGATCGCCATCGACCGCGCGAAATCCTCGTCCGTGGCTTGCGTGATCTTGCCCCGGGTGATGATGCCGGCATTGTTCACCAGAATATCCAGCCCGCCCATCGCATCCGCCGCGCGCTGGGGCAGGGCATCGCAAAACCCGGGGTCCGACAGATCTCCAACCAGGCTATGGTCGGCCTCGCAGTCGCGCATGTCCGCACCACAAACCGTCACCCCATCGGCCTGCAAGGCGGCCACAATGGCACGCCCGATCCCACCAGCCGCGCCAGTCACCAGCGCAGTTTTGCCCGATCTGTCCGCCATTGCCCCTCCTGATCTCTGCTTGACCGCAGTCTAGGAGGAAACGAGGCCACAACTGTGCAAAAACCGACTTTGCCCCATGACCAATGCGACAGGACACGAAACCGCCGGAAAGCCTGATCTGTCCTCACCAGGTAAGACAGGTCCAACCAAGACGCTGGTCACCTTGCAGACAAGCCTTCGATCAGCGCCCTTCAACCAGCGCGTCGATATCGACACCCGGGCCGAGCGCAGCAACCGCCTCTGCGCGCGCTTCCTCAGCCGCCTCAGGGTCGCCCAACACGCCATAGGACCGGATCAACATCGCCCAGCCCTCGGGATCGTTCGGCTGCTCCTTCAGGCGCTCCGCCAGCCCTTCGACCATGCCACGGACCATCGCATTTCGGTCGTCCGCACTCATCTCGGACGCTGACGCGATATCAGCGGCACTTGGGCCCCGCGGCGCTTCAGCGACCAGATCAAGCCCAAGGGCCCGTTCGGTTTCCGCGATCTTCTGCAACAGGAACGGCGCCCCCCGGAACGCAACCCGCGCCTCCGCGATGGCCGCCGCCGCCCCATCGGTGTTGCCCGCATCCATTTCGGCCTGCACCAGACGCATCCAGCTCTCATAATCCGTCGGGTCCGCCGCCAGAGCGGTCTTCAACGCCTCAATGTCATGCTCCGGTGTCGCCAGACCCTGGGCCGTCGCGATCTCCGTCGCCGTCGCATCCGGCAGGTAGGCCACCACGTCGACCTTCAGGAACCGCGCCATGTTCACGATGTCCCGGCGCACCAGTGGCATCCAGGGCGCATTGGCATCCGACCCTTGCGCCAGGGCCGTCCAGTCCTGCAAAGCCCCTTCGAAATCCTGCCGCTGCGCCCGCGCCAGAGCGAGGTAGTACAGCGCGCGAGGATCCGCCGTCTCCCGCGCCACCTGGGCAAAGATGATCTCTGCACCATCGGGAACCTTGTTCCCATTCGCCAGCGTCATGGCCTCAGCATAGGCCGACAGAACCCCAGGATCGTCGCCGCGCAATAGCAC
>CAWUIX010000376.1:0-3402 GCA_963922395.1 uncultured Rhodobacterales bacterium
GAAACCAATGACCTCCTGCAGGCCATGCTCGATAATGATGCGCTGGGCGGCCTGTCGGACTACGCGAGCTGGGTGGGCCAGGATGCCCTGTCCGAAGCACCCGTCGCCTACACTGGCGAGCCCGTGGATGTGATCGTGGATCTCCCGCCTTCAACCGACCAGGCCACAATGATTGTACGAAACGAGGCCGGGAGGGTCGTATCCCAGATCGCCATCCCCCCAGAGTCCGGAACAGTCTCCTGGGACGGCTCTGATTCCACCGGAGCTCAGGTGCCACACGGGAGCTACAGCTATTCGGTGGACGCCCTGAACAACGGGACCGTGGTCGAACCGGCAACAGCAGCGTCCTACGCCCGGGTCTCAGAGGTGCGGCTCGAAGACGGTGAGACGATGGTTGTTCTGGACAGCGGAGCGTCCGTCCCGGCCACCAATGTCACTGGTATCCGCAGCCCCGAGGTTGAGCCGCTCTAAAGAACGGTGATCACCGCGCCCACAATGACGGTTGCGAGTACACCAAGCCCAAACCAAACGCCGGACGGCCAGCGGCCCTCGGCGCTCTCGTCTGGTTTCGCCTTGGATTGTTGAACCAGCGCAGCCTCCACCAACTGCGGCAGCTTCGGTCCGAAGCGGGCCAGCACCTGTGCGGTGTGCGCAAGGTCGCGTAAAACGGCGCGCGGCCCCACGTTCCGTTTGATGTAATCTTCAACAAGCGGACGCGCGACCTCCCAGATATTGATATGCGGGTTCAACGTCCGAGCCACGCCCTCGACCACCACCATGGTGCGCTGCAGAAGGATCAACTCGGTCCGCGTCTCCATTCCGAACCGCTCGGTCACTTCGAAGAGATAGGTCAGAAGCCGCGCCATCGAAATCCGGCTGGCATCCATCCCAAAGATCGGCTCACCCACAGATCTCAGCGCCCGGGCAAACTCATCGATGTCCCGATCCGCCGGAACATACCCCGCCTCGAAATGAACCTCGGCCACGCGGCGGTAATCCTTGCGGATGAACCCAAACAGGATCTCGGCATAGACACGGCGGGTGTATTCATCGAGCCGACCCATGATCCCAAAATCATAGGCCGCGATATCCCCATCCGGCGTGATCTTCAGGTTCCCCTGATGCATGTCCGCATGGAAATACCCGTCGCGCAGCGCGTGCATCAAAAAGACCTGCAGAACCCGCTCGCCCAGCGCCTCACAATCGTGACCCGCTTCATTCAACGCGACAACATCACCGGCCGGAATGCCTTCCACCCAGTCGAGTGTCATGACCCGCCGCGACGACAGGAACCAATGCACCTCCGGCACAGTAAACCCTGCATCTTCGGCCGTCGTCGCCGCAAACTCCGCCGCGCCTGCTGTCTCAAGCCGAAGGTCGAGCTCACCCAGAACCACACCTTCGAAGTGCTGGATCACATCCAGGGGCCGCAACCGGCGCGTCCCGGGGGCCAGAAGCTCCACCATCCGCGCCGCAAAATAGAAGGCGTCGATATCGCGACGGAATGCGCGCTCAATCCCGGGGCGCAGAACTTTGACAGCCACGGTCTGCCCGGTCTCTGCCACGCGCGCCTGGTGCACTTGTGCAATCGACGCCGCAGCGACGGGCTCCGAGAACTCGGAAAACAACGTCTCAACCGGCAGGCCGATCTCATCCGCGATCATCCGCTTCGCCTTGGACGTCGGAAAGGCCGGCAACCGGTCCTGCAACACCCGCAACTGCTTGGCGAGATCCTCGCCAACGACATCCGGCCGGGTGGATAGGATCTGCCCGAATTTGATGTAGGCGGGCCCCATGGCCGTCAGGGCCCGCGTCACCGGCGGCAGGCTCGTGTCGCCCTTATGACCCAGCCAGCGGAAAGGCCAACCCAGCACGCGCGCCACGATACGAAGGGAGGCGGGCGCCTCCATCGCGTTCAGGACCTCACGCATCGCGCCCGTGCGCTCCAGCGTTGCCCCCGTGCGGATCAGACGAAAGATATTGTGCGGTCCCCGCACTTAGAGGACCCAGCCCGAATGAAGCGCCGCAATGCCCATCGACAGGTTGCGATAACGCACCTGATCGAACCCCGCGTCCCGGATCATTCCGGCAAAGCGGTCCTGATCGGGAAACTTGCGTATCGATTCCACCAGGTACTGATAGCTGTCCCGATCCCCCGCGATCACCTGGCCCATCCTCGGGATCACGTTGAACGAATAGAGATCATAGAGCTGCTGCAACCCGGCATTCGGCAACTGGCTGAACTCCAGTACCATCAACCGCCCGCCCGGTTTCAGGACACGCCGCGCTTCTGACAATGCATCCTCGATGCGCGTCACGTTCCGGATGCCAAAGGAAATCGTATAAACGTCGAACGTCCGATCCTCGAACGGCAGGGCCATGGCATCGCCCACAACCCATTCCAGCCGATCGTTCAAAAGTTCGGCTTCCGCGCGTCGCTGCCCCTCGATCAGCATGTCTTCGGTCATGTCGCAAACGACCGCCTCTGACCCCGGCGCACGCTTCAGGAACCGAAACGCGATGTCGCCGGTTCCCCCGGCCACATCCAGAAGCCGCTGACCGGACCGGGGCGCCAGCCAATCCATCATCCCGTCTTTCCAAAGTCGATGAATGCCAACGCTCATCACGTCATTCATCACATCGTACTTCGACGCCACATTGGAAAAGACACCGTGGACCAGGCCCGCCTTCTCGCCTTCGGGCACATCGCGATTGCCGAAATGCGTTGTCTTCTCAGTCTTCTCGGCCATACCGCGCCTGTTGTCTTTCTTGGGTCCCGCACCTCATATAGCGCGCGGAAGCCCCGCACAATCCGTGCTCCAATGACGCATCACCGTGATGAAACAGGTTCTCTCGCAAGCCCTCATACTCGCATGTGCCATTGGCATCTTCTTTCTGATCACGCTGATTTTGCGGGAAGACGTGCCGATGCCCGCATGGATGCCGTTCGATCTCCAGAAGGACACATGGCTCCCACCGCTCCTGCGCATCTTCGGCCATGTGCTTATTGCACCGCCGCTTGCCGGACTGATTGTTGCGTTCATCCTCCGCGGAAAAGGAAAGATGAGCGGCGCGCCAATGGATCATGCGTCTGGCTGGCCCAGAGAGCTCCAACTGTCCAAGGGCGCAAAGTACACTGGGATCGCGCTCTGCCTCCTTCTGTTCAGTGGAATTCTATTCGCCCTTATTTGGCAGAACGAACCGCTGGGTTTATGGATCTTCGTTTCCCCACTCCTCGCAGCATGCATCTATGGCCTGGTTTTGTGCCTCGTGGTCCGCGCCCGGCTTGATGAGGTTGGGATCACCTCGATATACTTTGGCCTAAAATGGCAGACGAACCGCTGGGATGACCTAACTGCTATGAAAGTGGATAGTGGGCCTGGCGATCTGATCCTCCGCTTC
>CAWUIX010000377.1:0-3390 GCA_963922395.1 uncultured Rhodobacterales bacterium
GCGGATGTGCCCCGGGCGCCGACCCCGCTCGGAGCGAGGCCATGACACGCTTAACCGATGCACATCCTCGGGCCTATATCGCACAGGGGGAGCAGGCGATCGGCGATCGCCCCGAACATGTGATCTCGACGATCCTGGGATCGTGCATTTCGGTGTGCCTTTGGGCGCCATCTCGCGGCGTCGGTGGAATGAACCACATTCTGGTGCCCGACGGGGCCGTCTCAGGTTTGTCCGCACAGGGCGCCGGAGCAAGCGCCATGGAGCGTCTTGTGAACGCGTTGATGAAGGAAGGCGTGCGCCGCGACATGCTCCAGGCCAAGGTGTTCGGCGGCGCGTCTATTGTGGCGGGTCTCTCGGACATTGGTCAGCGTAATACGGACTTCGTGTTCAACTACCTTGCAACCGAGGGGATCGCGCGCGTCGCCGACAGCACGGGGGGCTTTCACGCCCGACAAATCCGGTTCTGGCCCGCGACAGGCGCCGTACGGCAGAGGTTTGTACGTCCTGACGAAGCTCCGGCCCCGCGCCCCGAAACGCTGGAAAAGGCGAATGGGCTGGAGTTGCTCTAGATCGATCTTCGCAAGGACCGGCCGGACTCTCAATCGCGCTCGCATCGGCGTGTAACCGGTTTTATGAGCAGTTCGCGGCCCGCATCTGTCGTGGTGACAAGGTCGCCCTCGATCATTCTGGATGTCTGCTTGCCCTTCAGGCGTCGCTGTTTTATTTCGGGCCAGCGGCCCCTGCACCAGAAACAAATGGTTCGAAGCTGCCCGTGGCACAAAAGGTTCCGCGACTGAGAACCACGAAAGCTATTCTTGGAAGACGCGCTCCAAAACGCTCGGCAAGGCCTTCGCGTCGGCCAAGGTCCGCATGAAGATATCCTGATCCTCGAATTCGGCGGCTGCTACAGCGTTTAAGTCCGACAAAGCCGCCAATGTCTGTGTAATCCTGTCGAGATCTTGCAGATTGCGGACCATTGTTGAATCCAGGCTCACGCCGGGAAGGGCAAGGATCTCGGCCATAGCAAACTGGAGCGCTTCGGTACCGCGCGCGAGCGCGGCGCATTCAGACGCCATATTGCCGAGATAAACCGGAAGCGAGAGGGACCTGCCCACCTGATCGCCTTGCTGTCTTGCAGCGCGCTCCACCATCAAAGCCGACCGACGATGGCTTCAATGGCGGCCTTCAGGTCAGTGGACTCGAACGGTTTCTTGATGAAGTTGTTCATTTTGAGCGCTTGTCCGCGCTGGATCACCGCTGGATCAGCACGTCCGGTGATCAAGAGAAAGCCAATCCCGGCGGTCTGAGCGCCCTTCCGCAAATGCTCCAGTAAAGACAGGCCGTCCATTCCCGGCATATTGTAATCGGAGATAACAAGATGGGCCGGCGCGCTCTCCAGACTTCTAAGGGCCGCGGCGCCATCCGAGGCTGTCGCGATGTTCCGGATGCCCAGGCTTTCGAGGGACTGTGTGATCAATCCTCTGCTGGTCGACATATCGTCCACCACGAGAACCCTCAGCTTGTCACGTAGCGCCATGATGGCCCTCCTTCGGTGCGGTTTTTGCAAGGCCACCGCCCGTTGTGTCTCCACGTCGATATGTCGTCACGCCGGATGAGATCAGGCCCAAAGCATCTGGATTGGCGACCCGTTCGGAATGTCCCAAAAAGAGCCAACCGCCGGGGCGCAATGAGTCCCGAAAGCGAGGCCAGAGCTGCGCCTGGCGCGCCTCCGAAAAATAGATGACCACGTTGCGGCAAAACACTGCATCAAATGCCTGTCGCATCGGCCAGGGATCGAGGAGGTTGAGCGATCGGAAGGCAATCATGTCCTGCAGTAGGGGCACGATCGTGAGCATCTCCGATCCAGTCTGGCGAAAGTAACGCTGGCGAAGCAGGTCAGGGACCTGGCTGACTTGCCGCGCATCGAAGACGCCTGCGCGAGCCCTGTCCAAGACCGGCCGGTCGATATCCGTGGCAAGGATCCGAACGTCCGACTTTGCGGCCTCGGGCCAGGCCGACAATAGCGTCATCGCGATCGAGTAGGGTTCCTGCCCGGTGGAACAGCCGGCCGACCACAGTCTCACCGGCGCCCCCGATGCGGCCCGGGCCTGAAGTTCGGGAATTACCTCTGCAGTGAAGGTTTCGAAATGATGGTTCTCACGAAAGAAATGGGACACATTCGTCGTGAGTGCGGATACCATATGGTTCCGCTCTTCCTGACCGTCAGGCCGTTCGACGAGATCGAGGTAAGTGCCAAACGCCGTGATACCAGTCGCACGAAGTCGCCGACTTAGGCGAGACTGAACCATGGCGCGCTTTGACTCTGGAATCGAAAGGCCGGCAGCCCGCTCGGCCAATTGGCGGACACGGCGAAAGCTTGCCTCATCCAGCATGGCCTCCACCAGGGGCGACGCGCCCTCTGGCTGGTTTGCTGATGACGAATTCACGCAGCGGCATCCTTCGGAGAAGGCACAACCGCCACAAGATCCAGGATACGGATCATACGCCCATCCTGAATCGTCAGGGCGCTGACAAAACCATGCTCGCGATCCGCTGCCATTTCGGGCGGTGGCTGAAGCTGATCCCGGGGAAATGACAGGATATCGGACACGGCGTCGACACGGAGACCCACGCTGCGTCCGTCGACATCGACCACGATGATCGCATTCCGATCATTGGGATCTTCGGCGTCAAGACGGAGCCGCAAAGCAAGATCTATCACGGGAAGGACCGCGCCGCGCAGGTTGATGACGCCTCGCATATAGTCCGGGGCATGGGGAAGCGAAGTGGCGCGGGTCCAGCCGCGGATTTCGCGAACCGCCATGATGTCAACGGAGTATTCATTCTCGCCAATTCTGAAAGACAATAGCTCAACATCGGCACTGTCTTTGGGCATGGGTTCGGTTACAGCAGGCGCGGTCATTTAGCCCTCGATGGTTTGTTCGGCGGGAGATCAGGCATGTGCGACGATCTTTGGGGGCGGACGGCTGAGGCCACTGGCATTCTGAAGAAGATCGGCGGGATCAAGGATCAGCGCGATCTGGCCGTCCCCCAGGATCGTCGCGGCGGCGACGCCGGGGACGTGGCCATAGCTGTCCTGCAGGCCCTTGATCACCACTTGACGCTGATCTTCGATGCCGTCGACAACCAGGGCAGCACGTGTGCCGTCCTCCTGTGCGATCAAAAGAACAATGGCACCCCGATAGTCCGCGCGCGGCCGGGCATAGCCAAGCTCCGTTCCAAGATCGATGAGTGGCACAAAGGTATCGCGAACCTTCACTACTTGCGTCGTGGGGCCGAGGCTACGCGCGTCCCCATCCTGCAATGAAAGCGTCTCCGAGATAGCGGACAGCGGCATGACCAGGGTTTCGTTGGCGACGCGCACCACCA
>CAWUIX010000378.1:0-3376 GCA_963922395.1 uncultured Rhodobacterales bacterium
AGATCGCGGGCATCACGATCGCGTAGGCCAACGGAAAGACCGCAAAGAGGCCGCCCCCCCCCAGCACAAGCCAGGTCTCATTACCGTCCCAGATCGGGGCCACGGAATTCATCATGACATCGCGATCCTGATCGCTTTTCGCGAAGGGGAAAAGGATGCCGATCCCAAGGTCAAACCCGTCCAGAACCACATAGGTCAGGACCGCAAAGGCGATGATTCCCGCCCAGATGGTGGAAAGCTCAAAGATCATGCGCTCTCCCCTTTTTCCGCATAGGACATATGGGCCAGGCCCGTGGATGTGCCCTCCGGTGTGTGGTCTGAGGGCGGCTTGTTCATCAGCCTTAGGATGTAGACGGTGCCCGTCCCGAACACAGTGAAGTAAACCACGATGAATGCGATCAGCGATGTTGCAATGGCCGGCGCATCCACCGGGGAAAGAGACTCCGAGGTGCGCAGAAGACCATAGACTGTGTATGGCTGCCGCCCGACCTCTGTCGTGATCCACCCCGCCAGCACCGCAACGAAACCGCTCGGCGCCATAAGAACAGCAGCGCGGTGCAACCAGCGATCTTCCATGAGCCGCCCTTGCCGGCGCCGATAAAGCGACCACAGACCGATCCCAAGCATTGCAAACCCGATGCCGACCATGATCCGAAAACTGAAGAAGACGATCGTCACGGGCGGTTCTTCGTCGTCGGGAATCGTATCAAGCCCGTCGAGCGGAGCGTTGAGGTTATGCTTCAGGATCAGGGAGGATAGCTTCGGGATCTCAATCGCATAGTCGACCCGCTTCTTTTCCGGATTTGGGATGCCAAACAGGATGAGTGGTGCGCCCTCGGGGTGACTGTCGTAATGCCCCTCCATTGCCATCACTTTCTGCGGCTGGTGTTCAAGGGTGTTAAGCCCGTGCGCGTCGCCCGCGAAGATCTGAAGCGGGGTCACCAGCGCCGCCATCCACATTGCCATCGAGAACATACGCCTGACCTCTGCCGTCGCATGCGATCGGAGAAGATGCCAGGCCGCCACGCCCGCGACGACAAAGGCCGTGGTCAGGTAGGCCGCCAGAACCATGTGGACGAGGCGGTAGGGGAAGGAGGGATTGAAGATCACCTCAACCCAGTTCACCGGAATGAACTGTCCTGCATCGTTCATCGCGTAGCCTGCAGGCGTCTGCATCCATGAATTTACCGATAGGATCCATGTGGCCGAGATGAGCGTGCCAACCGCGACCATGGCGGTGGCGAACATGTGCAATCCGGGCCCGACCCGTGAGCGACCAAAGAGCATGATCCCGAGGAAGCCAGCCTCAAGAAAAAACGCCGTCATCACCTCATAGGCCATTAAGGGCCCAAGGACGGGGCCTGTGATGTCCGAGAACGTGCTCCAGTTTGTGCCGAACTGGTAGGACATCACGATGCCCGACACGACGCCCATGGCGAAGCCGACCGCGAAGATCTTTTTCCAATAGTTGAAGAGGTTGAGGTAGGTGTGGTCCTTCGTCCAAAGCCACAGCCCGTTCAGCACCGCAAGGTAGCTGGCAAGACCGATGGAGAAAGCTGGGAAAATGATGTGGAAAGAAACTGTGAATGCAAATTGGAGGCGCGCAAGCAATTCCGCGTCGAAACCAGCAAACGTGTTCATGAAACGCCCTCGTAAAAAGTCTTTCCCCGAACGCTAACATAGGCCAGCGGGCACCCACGCCCCTATTTGCAGGGTTTATTGAGACACATTGTCCATGCGCTTGGACCCAGCATTGTGCCGCAAAGGATCGTCTGGCGCCCGAGAGCTGGCCCTAAGGGCGCAGGACGGAACAAGTGCCAAGCTTGCTGACATCTGTCTGTTTCTTGAATTTGGGGATGTAGCTGCGGTCATCAATGACACTGTCCCTGGGTCGAATGTACGCCTGAACCACCGTCAACAGGTTCCGGAAGCAGGTCGGAGAGGCGCGCTAGGCGCCACAGATCAAGCTCGGGACAAAACTCAATCTGTGGCGCCGTTTACGCGGACCTCTCGGACACTCCATGTTCGTTTCGCGCTGCCTGGCCTCAGGGACACAAAAGAGGCTCAACTCACTACGGTTACGGACACAACTCGTTAACACTACACTGCGGCAACTCGCTTCGAACAAGATCAAATTAATAGATCTAATTCGACATTAGTATGAATTAATTCACATAAGGACAGGTATTTTTCGGGCCATTTCGTGACAGTTCGTTTCCAGTTCCGGGACGCTCGGCAGGTGCGCGCGGTCCAGTGCGAAACCTATAAGATATTGAAATGGATGAAATTTTGCAGACTCCAACGGTGATTACTTGCTCCATGCGCACACGGAACTGTCGCCAGAGGCAAAACCATCGGCAACTTTTTGAACGATTGGGGCTGGTTTTTTGGGAGCTCCCTAGGGGCGACTGGCCGCGCCAGGTGGCGCTCCCGCCCATCACGTGAATCGGATGAGTCGCTCAGTCGAGGACGCGAAGGGATCCACGGGCCCTTCGTCGTGAATTCAGCTTAGCGGTGAACGCGAAACTTATTCGGCTGGAACGACGGCTACCTGTGGGCTGACACCGGGCCCCTCGGGGGCCGTGCGGATGTACTCCAGAATGACCCCAAGGCTCGTCGCGACCAACCCGGCACCGATGTAGAAGGCAATTCCCACAAGGACCGAGCCTGTCGCGATACCTGTCGCCACGGCCCCGACGATCCCTGTCGCCATCCCCAGAAAGATCATTGAAATCAGCATTGCCCGGCCTCCGTCGCGCCAACCGAACATCGGAATGCGGCGCCATTGCGGCGGAAACTGGCCGAAACTGACGAATTCTACGTTAACTTGCCCAACGCCAGGGCCGGGTGAATTTCCCAAGGACGTCTGAGATCTGCGACTCTTCCTCCTGGTGGGCGGTGTCGATCTCGGCCACGAGTCCCAGTTTCTTGTCCTCGCTGACTTCTGCCACCCGAGCGCTCAGGCCAGCGTCCTCCAAGGCGCCGTCATAGATCCGGGCAATCGCACGACGGCGCAGGTCGGGTTTAAAGACCTTGCCAACCGCGGTCTTCGGCAACTCGTCCAGGATTTCCAGGTGCTTTGGATGCGCGGCTCGCTCGTGAATGTTAGACCGCGCGAATTCCAGCAGCTCCTCTTCTGAAGCGCTAGCGCCCGCCACCAGTTCGACATAGGCACAGGGCAGTTCGCCGGAATGCGCATCGGGCTGCCCGATCGCGCCCGCCATCGCAACCGCGTCATGTCCTGCCAGCGCCTCTTCGATCTCTGCCGGGTCGATGTTGTGGCCACCACGGATGATCAGGTCCTTCGCGCGCCCCGTGATCCAAAGATAGCCGTCCTCGTCCTTCATGCCCGCGTCGCCGGTCTCATAGTAGCCGG
>CAWUIX010000379.1:0-3370 GCA_963922395.1 uncultured Rhodobacterales bacterium
ACAGCGTAGGCTGAATGGGTGCGGTGATAGGTGCCCTTGTCGACATCCTGACCATCGATGATGCCCCAATGCCGAGCCTCAAGGATCGGGTGGTGACAGAAGGTACGCGTTCCGGTGGCGCGGAGCGTTTCGATGTACTGGTCGCTGAATGAGACGGGCGCGTAGGTCAGCGGCAGGCAGCAGATCCCTTTCTGCGGGCAGGACGCCCAGCCGTGGACGCCGGGATAGTCGTCGATCCGGAAATCGCCCACACCGAGGCTGGAGACGGCATCGACGAGCCCCATGACGCCGTGGGCCTCACAGGCAGCGCTGAACCCGGCGATGTCGTTCACCCGGCCCGACCCGGTTTCCCAATGTGCCATGGCGGCCCATTTCGGTTTGTGCTCGGCCAGGGCGGCTTCGACGATCTCACCCGTCACGCTTTCGCCGTGGGGCACGTCGATGATCACGACGTTCTCAGTCGTTGGGTTCAGGGAGTTTGCGGCCAGCTCTTCTGCGCTGGCGGCCTTCATCCGGACCGTCAGCCCGTCTATGCCGGAGAAGGTCCCATTGACGAACATCACGACCTTGTCGCCCGGCATAACGGCGGAGAACATCATGTCGAGCCCGCTCCAACCCGTTCCCGCGACGCCGAAGGTATGCACGTTCGCGGTGCCCATGACCTCGCGCAACATCTCCTTGCATTCGACCATGCCGCGCAGAACGTCGGGGTGCATGTGGTCTGCAAGTCCGGCGCCAGCGTAGCGCGCCAGAACGCGGGAATCGGTGTTGCCGGGGCCTGGTCCCGCCGCGATGGTGTTGGGGATTTCCAGTTGTGGAAATGCGATCGTGTCGGTCATCTTCTCTCCTGTCCGCGCTGTGCCCGCAGAACATCGAGGCGGGTCATTCGATATCGGAGGGTGATAATTCGGAGTTGCAGGGCCGGGGAACGCCCCTTAGTCCTACTTATGGGTATCTAAATGGGTAGGCAAAGCCCCACCCATAAGTGTAAATATACGGTGGTATACCGAAATAATGCCTACCTGATAGGGTAGTTTATTGGGATTTACGTCTATGAATCAAAGACATGACGAAAACAGCGCGCCGATTGATATTATGCTGGCGGACGGCAATCCGCTCGTCTTGTCGGCGCTCTCGGAAATCATCGACCGCGATCCGCGATTCTCGCTGGTGGCCACAGCCGCGACGGCAGAGGGGTTTTTGGGGACGGTCATGCGCGTGCCCGTGCATGTGGGCGTGATTGACTGGAACCTCCCAGCGCTGGGCGGGGCGAAGCTGATCGAGGTGTTGCGCGATCAGGCGAACGCACCTCGCATCGTCGTTTACGCCGAAGACACCGGAGATCTTCCGCGCCTCGCGATGACGGCGGGTGCGGCGGCCTTTGCGCCTCGGTCCAGTGATCCCGAAACGCTAATGAGCACCTGTGTTGATGTGGCGGCGGGCAAGATGGTGTTTCCGTTCCTCGATGTCCGGAATTTGCAGAGCGATCCGATCCACCAATTGTCGCGGAAAGAGCGTGCCATGCTGGACGCGCTGTCCAAGGGGCTGACCAATCGGGAACTGTCCAAGGAGCTTGGGATCACGATCAACACGGTCAAGTTTCACCTCTCCAACCTCTACGAGAAATTAGGGGTCAAGAACCGGGCGCAGGCGATCGCCTTCTTCTACTCTTCCCGCCTCGCGATGGAGAAGGACGACGGGCATCGTATACCCAGATAGACCGAAAATCTGCTTGACAGAATCTTGCCTCGCTGACCTTCCTCGCGAAATTTTTGCTCGTCAGAAAGGCTGCACCCATGTCGTTCCACTCTGTCACGCAGGCGCCTGGGCGTCTTAACCGGTCGGAGCTGGCCGTCCCCGGAAGCCAGCCGCAAATGTTTGAAAAGGCAGCGCAATCTAAGGCTGACGTGATCTTTCTTGATCTCGAAGACGCGGTCGCGCCGGACGAGAAAGAGCAGGCCCGAAAGAACATCATCAAAGCGCACAACGAAGTCGACTGGGGATCGAAATCGATGTCGGTTCGGATCAATGGGCTTGATACGCATTACATGTATCGCGACGTGGTGGACGTGGTGGAGCAGGCGGGTGAGCGCCTTGACCTGATCATGATCCCGAAGGTCGGGACAGCGGCGGATGTCTATGCCGTGGATATGCTTGTGACTCAGATCGAGGATGCCAAGGGCTACGGCAAGCGGATCGGATTTGAGCACATCATCGAGACCGCGCTGGGCATGCAGAATGTCAGCGAGATTGCGGCCGCGTCGGCCCGGAATGAGAGCCTACATTTCGGTGTCGCGGACTACGCGGCGTCGATGCGGGCGCGGACAACTGTCATTGGGGGCGTCAATGAGAATTACGCGGTTCTGACCGACCCGGCAGAGGATGGCAGCCGGCAGGTTCACTGGGGTGATATGTGGCATTCGGCAATTGCCAATATGGTCGTAGCGGCGCGCGCGAGTGGCTTGCGGCCGATTGACGGGCCGTTCGGTGACTTTTCAGACCCTGACGGATATCGCGCCGCGGCCTACCGCGCCGCGGTTTTGGGCTGTGAGGGCAAGTGGGCCATTCACCCCAGCCAGATTGACCTGGCGAACGAGGTGATGAGCCCCTCGGATGCTGAGATCGACAAGGCGCAGCGCATTCTTGCGGCCATGGCCGAAGCGGAGGCGGCGGGGAAGGGGGCCGTAAGCCTTGATGGTCGCCTGATTGACTATGCGTCGATCCGGCAGGCCGAGGTGTTGGTTGAGAAAGCGCGCCAGATTTCAGGGGGATAGGGTAATCTAAGGCTCTATTTCTATCGCAGAGAGGGATCTCAGGTCCCTTCGCTTCTGACGTCGGAGGCGGAGATACCGGCCGGGCAGAGCGATATGTTGGGCGGGCGGGTTGGAAGGCCATGGAGGGTCTTGATGTGGGGTCAGAATCTCAAGCCGACACGCATCCTTCTCAGCACGCATACGCATGAGAGATTTCGCCACGGCAGTGTTTACGTGATCTACTGGAGCCTATGACGGCGTTCGCCCGGGCAAAACTCCTCGTTGCAGGCATCGCGCTGCTGGCGGCGCTCTGGTGCCTTGAAGCGGCCCGGAGTTCGCTGACCTCTGCGTCCTTCAAGGTGGGATCGACCCCGGTCACATCCTGGCAGAGGGTGGGGGCGACAGGCCCGGTTGTCGTGATGGCGCATGGGTTCGCCGGGTCCTCGCAGATGATGCAGGGCTATGCGCTGCCGCTGGCGCGGGCAGGGTACCGAGTGGTCCTGTTTGATTTCCTGGGCCACGGGCGCAACCCGCTACCGATGTCCGGTGACGTCACCTCGATTGACGGCACGACGCGCCTTTTGATGGATCAGACGAGTGCGGTGATCGAGGCGGTT
>CAWUIX010000380.1:0-3367 GCA_963922395.1 uncultured Rhodobacterales bacterium
CTGTTTTCCGCAATCGCTCTTTTGGTGGCGTCAGCCGCCCATGCCGAGAGCATCAACGATGCTGTTAGTCGCTCAGTCCTGAACAATAATGCCAGAAAGGCAGCGATTGCTTCCGTGAACGCGCAGGGCGAGCGGGTGGCGATTGCACAAAGCGATCGTGGGGCGATTGTTCAGCTTTTCGGCGAAGTTGCCGGGGAACAGGTCGATGATCCGGCTTCGTTGTCGATCGAGGACAATGAGGATTTCAAAGTGGCCCGGCAGCTTGGCATCGGGGTCGAGTTCCCGTTGCTTGACGGAATGCGCACGCTGAACTCGGTGTACCGGGAGGCGACGCTTCTGGACGCCGAGATCATCCGGCTGGCGGATGAAACCGAAACTTTGGCGCTGAATGCGGTGCAGGCCTATGTGGATGTGGTCCGCCATCGGCGTGTGGTGGAGGTCGCGGCCCGCAATATAAGTGTGCACCAGCGCATTCGCGACCAGGTGGAACAGCAGGTTGTTGGTGGGTCTTTGCCTGAGGCTGACCTTCTGAGTGCCGATGACAAGGTCCTGGAGGCGCGCCTGGCGAGGGCCGAAGCGCAAAGTTCGCTGTCGGATGCCTTGTCGAACTACCAGTTCATAATGGGATCACCGCCGCGCGGGGGCCTGTCCATTGGGTCTGGCGTCAGGGTTCCGGGATCGGGATCGGCGGTGGAGAATACCGCCGTGGCGAACAGCTTTCAGTTGCAGTTCGCGCAAAAGGAAATCGATGCTCTGACCTATCAGGAGCAAATCGACGACGCGGATTTCAAACCCCAGGTGAATTTGTTCGCCGGTGCAGATGTCGGGGAGGATCTGGATGGGTCGTCGGGCTCTGAATCGACCTTGCGGGCCGGCGTCCGGCTGAACTGGACGCTGCATCAGGGTAAAAAGCGGTCCGCGACAGCGGCGCGGAACCGGGACCTGGTGATGCGGGCGCATTACCGGAAGCGGCAGGTGGAAGGCGAGGTACGGGATTTTGCGCGGCGGGCCTGGAATTCCTACCGGACCTCGGCCGAACGCAAGTCCCTTCTAACGCAGTCTGTAGAGAACAGTGCCGCGATTGCGGTGGCCTATAGCCGGGATTTCGATGCGGCGAAGCGTCCGCTTTTGCAAGTGCTAGATGCCGAGCGGGACCTGTTCAACTTGCGTGTTCAATTGATCAACGCGGAAGCGGCGACGGTGTTCCAAAGCTACCGGGTGCTTGCGGCGCAAAGTACGCTGGCACGGCATTTTGGTCTGGCGTCCGCGCAGCGCGTATTGATCCCGAACTATGAAGACCGCGTGCGTGCGGCCCCGCGGCAGGGGTTTGACGTGTCGACGCCGGATCTTCAGTAGCGCTTCTGCACATGGACGGATCTGCCGACACCAATGTGACCGCCGAGACGGCGGCGCTTGCGATCGTCGGTTGGATGGCGCGGCACCACGGCGTGCCGTTTACCGACGCTGCATTGCGGGACAGGTTGCCAGAGGGATTTGCGAAGACCGGTCATGATGGTCTGATCCGCGCGTTGGACAGTGCGGGGCTGAAGTCCCGATATGTGAGCCGCACCCCGGGCAAGCTGGACCCGGGAAGTTTGCCTGTCGTTGTATTTGAGAATGGCGGGGCGCCGCGTATTCTGGCGGGACTGGGCGGCCCGTCCGGGCGGGCCTTGCTGGTTGATCCGGTCACGGGTGAGGAGACCGAGACTTCTGTTGCTGATCTGGGCCGCCAGGTCGGGCGCGACGTGGTTCTTGTGACGCCAAAGACGGCTGCGACCTCGACTCGACTGAGCCCCGAGGCGCTGGATCTTGCCCCGGAAGGAGGCCACTGGCTTTGGTCCGAGCTTGGGCGGCATCGCAGTGCCTGGGTGCAGGTCGTGCTGGCGGCGCTGGGCGTCAATCTTGCGGGGCTGGCCCTGCCGATCTTCATTATGAACGTGTTCGACCGGGTGATCCCGAACCTTGCTTTTGTGACTCTGGTGACCCTGGCGATCGGGGTTAGTCTGGCACTGGGTCTGGATCTTCTTCTCCGGAGTTTGCGCGGCGTGATCATTCAGCGTGTGTCACGGCGGGCGGATCTTTCATTGGCGTCCGGTCTGTTCGGGCGTGCGCTGAGTCAGCGGATCCTGAGCCGAAGGGGTGGCGCGGCGGAGGCCATCACGAACCTGCGCGATCTGGAGTTTGTGCGGGATTTCTTTACCTCCTCGACCATCGTGTCGATCATCGATCTGGCGTTTATCGGTGTCTTCGTTGCTGTGCTTGCGCTGATCGTCGGGCCGCTGGCCTGGGTGCCAACAGCGGCCATTCCCATCATCCTGATCCTTGCGTTCCTGGCCCAGGTGCCGATGGGACGATCTGTCCGGCAGGCGCAGCAGATGAACGTGAAACGCAATGTCGTTCTGATCGAAGCGATGACGGGGCTTGAGACGGTCAAGAGCGTTGGGGCGGAACCAGTCATGCGGCGGGAGTGGGAGAATGCGGTGGCAGCCTCGTCCCGCGTTCTGGCCCGGATGCGGAACTGGTCGATCTTCACGAGTTCAGCCACAGCATTCGTTCAGCAGGCGGTGAGCGTTGGGATCATCGTTTGGGGCGTGTTTCTGGTTTCTGACGGGACTGTCACCTTGGGCGCGCTGGTGGCCGCGAACATTTTGGCCGGCCGGATCTTGGCGCCACTGGCCGGGATTGCGCAGACCGTGTTCCGGGCGAACATGGCGCTGTCGTCGATGCGGACGATTTCAACCTTCGTGGAGACGGAGGTGGAGACGCATCAGGCGGTACGGAGCGATCTGGTGGTCGACGCCGGTGCGGTCCGTGTGGACCGGGTGACCTTTACTTACCCCGGCGCTGCGGTGCCCGCAGTTCGGGAGTTTTCGGCAGAGTTTACGGCCGGGTCGGCGACGGCCCTTTTGGGGCGCATTGGCTCTGGCAAGTCCACGTTGGGCAAGCTTTTGAACGCGACCTACAAGGCGCAGGCCGGAACAATCCTGGTCGATGGCCATGAGATCGAACAATACGAGCCTGCCGAGTTGCGGCGTGGGATCGGGTATTTGCCGCAGGATCCGGTGCTGTTCACTGGGACGTTGCGTGAAAACCTGACCATTGGCGTCAGCGGGGCCACCGATCAGGAGATCATGGAGGCCCTCTACTTCGCCGGGATAGACACGTTCGTGTCTGGCTTGCCGGAGGGTTTGAATTTCTTTGCCGGAGAGAAAGGTGAGCGTCTCTCGGGCGGACAAAGGCAGGCGATTGCTCTGGCGCGGCTTCTGTTGCGGCGGCCGAAGTTTCTGTTTCTTGATGAGCCCACAAACGCGATGGACCACCAAAGTGAGTCTGTTGTCGTTGCGCGACTGGACGAACTGCGCCGAAG
>CAWUIX010000381.1:0-3364 GCA_963922395.1 uncultured Rhodobacterales bacterium
ATCTCTGCCCGGTGGATGGCAAATTCACTATCCTGAACGGGATGGAAGATTTCGCCGATCCCGGCTTTGCCTACGTCACAGGCGCGGAGGTGCGTACGGTGGTCACCCGGGCGGGCGCTGCCACGGGCGTCACGGTGCGGACGCCTGATGGGTCAACGGTGGAGCTGAAGGCGGACTTCATCGGGCTCGCCGCCAATGCGATCTCGAACGCCGCGATCCTGTTGCGCTCGGGGCTCGGCGGGCCGTTGGTCGGCCAGGGCTTTCACGAGCAGGCCGGGCAGTTTGTCTGGATCAACATTCCCTTCGACAACTATTATGGCGGGACGTCGATCACGGGCGCGGGCTATGGGCTCTATGACGGGGACTTCCGGCGCGAGGCTGCATCCGTCTTCGTCGAGAGCTGGAACGCACCCCCGTCTCTCCGTCTGGAGCGGGGCAAGTGGTTGCAGCGGCTGAAGCTCAAGTTCATCGCTGAGGACCTGCTGCGCCCAGAGAACCGCCTGGTGCTGGAGGACGGCGAGGCCAAGGTGATCTGGGAGGGCCACAGCGCCTATGCCTATGCGGGGCTTGCTCGCGCGCGGGAGCGGATCTCTGCCATGCTGCCCTTCGAGCACGAGATCACCCGCTTCGGCGATTTCGAACCCACGGAGGCGCATGTGCAGGGGGGAACGCCCATGGCGGCCGGGCCGGAGACTGGCGTGGTCGATCGTGACTGCAGGGTCTTCGGGGTGTCGGGCCTCGCCTGTCTTGGTGCGGGCGTCTTCCCAACCTGTGCTGCTGCAAACCCGACGCTGACGCTCTCGGCGGTATCCCTGAGGGCGGGAGAACGCCTATGACCTGGTTTACGAGACGGCGGTTTCTTTTGGGGACGAGTGCCTTGGCGGCGGCCGCGACCGTGCCCGTGGCGCTGGGCGGGACCGAGAGCTTCCTCAATCGCGTGCTCGGCGATCATTTCGGGCCGGATGTGTTGGAGATCGACGGGATCGGCGAGTTCGTGTGCGAATATGCAGGTCAGACCGGCAAGGGCGACTGGAAGAAGCGCTGGGCTGCGGAGGTCTATTTCGCTTGGCGCGGTGACTGGGTGAAGAAGATCGGGCCCGCGGTGGAGTTGGAGGAACGCTTCCTCCGCACGATCCTGACCCGGTCGAATATCATCGCGATCCGCCAAGGCTGGGCAGAGGTGTTCGAATACACAGATGCGGACCCCTGGGTGCCCGGCTGTGGGCCCTACCTGTCGGCAGCGGCTGACACTGTCTGATTGCTCAGTGCGTTATGGAAAAGGTGAGTCGTCTGCCCGGAAGCGGATGCCGTCCTGACGTTTGCTCTTCAAAGTGTGCTCGGTTTTGGCATTGAGGTTGATGAACCTGTAGAGCCGGTTTGAATCCCAGGACAGTGTCTTGTCAGGAACGAGTTCAATGCCCTCACCGAATTGACCTGAATTGATCTCGTGCACAGCGCGCATTTCACCTGTAAACCGTGAGCTATAATTATAGTATATGTCGTCAAAGTAGACAACACATCCCGTGGGAATATAAGGAGTTAGCTTCTCAAATATTGACTTGGTGCTTGAGTAATAATCACAGTCAATCCAGATTAGTGCAGGCTTGTGTTCAAGAAGTTTTTGCAGGAATTCAGGTGTGAGAGTATCTTCGAAAAGGCCGCGGTGAAGCTCGAAGTTATTGTATCTGTTGGCGCAATAGGCGGTCAGTTCTTCATAGCGCCCTTTGTAGGTGCCAGCTTCCCATTCATCACCGGAAACCAGGCTTCGGTCGACTGAATCCTCCACCTCGGGCAGGCCTTCGAACGTGTCGAATCCATGGAGCATCACACGGTTGGACATATTGAGATATTGGGCAGCGTATAACTTCTTGGTGAAGGCGTATCCATCGGCGACACCAAATTCGATGACGGAGAACTTACCTTCGAAGTTCTGATTGAACTCCCGTAGAACCTCGTAAATGTGGTCGATCCGGTAGAAACCGTTCACTATGTTCCGCAGGAACTTCCTGGGTGCGTAGAACAGGTTGAGATAGACGAACGTCTTGGCTTTCGTTCCAGGAATGAGACGGCCAATGATCGAGAGAATTTTCTGAAAAAGCCCCCCCTTTTCATTCATAACGCTGATCCTTCAATTGTTTTTTTAAGGTGGCGGGTTGGAAGGTTGCATCCATAGGGTCGAAATGATTCACATGTGCACGGAATGGCCGGCGCAGCATCAGAGGATTTACATCTGTTCTTCTCCTAACGCATGGCTCTTGTCCCACAACCGTTCTGCGGCGCGCGTCCCCTTGACCGTTGGCAGGGTGCTGCAGGAATAGGCTAGTGGCGGGACCGGTGCTTTGGCCCCCCTTTCCCAGGCAAGAAAGGCCATGCCGCGCCCGCGTCCGACAGTGACCTCGGCCCCAGTATTGCGGGCACTCTCGGCCATACGCAGCGCGCTCCCGCTATTCAGCCATCCTGCGTTGCTAATGTAGATACCCACCGGTTCGCAGGAGATCAGCCGCTCGAGGTCGCCGAACATCCCGATCAACGGCCGCCCAGAACGTCGGTCAGGTGTGAAAGGCGGAACATCAGGTGAAATCGAGAACTGCAGTTCAGAGAAACGAGGGCGATTGTAAGTTATATCGAAATCACCCAGCCATTTGACGGCGAGCATCTCTTCGGAAGTGACCACCACGGCGTCCTTGGCAAGCCAGGGCGCTGCCATCTCGCGCGCTTCGGGCCAGGTCCAGCGTTTCTTTCCCAGCAGTATATCGGCGGGTTGGCCGCGTACAAGATTGCCGGAGCGCTCGAAGGCTGCATTGGCCGCAAAGACGAACATAAGCGAAACGGCTAACACTGCCGCCGAAACGGTGCTGATGGTGAACGCGGGCAGGAAAGGTACCATGGCTCCTCGCGCGGTCTCACGGATGAACGTCCATGCCTTCGGCAGCAGTTCCTGCAGAGCCGCCGCCCAGAGCACGAAGAAGAACGGCATGGTCGGGTAGAGATAGCGGATATTCTTGAGCGTCCCGAACGTCTGCACCACGAAGGTTGTGGCGAAGAGGATCAGGCAGAACGACGCTACGCGTGGATAGGCACGCAGCGCTATAAGGGCGGCCACAGGGAACAGCGGCCAGAAGGTCGGGTAATTGTCCCTGAAATCGCGATGATAGAAAAAGCGATCATCGACATGTGGCCAGGGCGCCCAACGGTAGATCGTCCAGTACTTGCGGATGCCATCATCCAGAAGGCCGCTCGCCAGCACTGCGATCCCACCGACTACTAGAGTAAGCACAGGAAACCAGAGCCAGCGGTGCGCCTTCAGCCAGCTGGGCAGTAGTACCAGCACGACCCAGATTCCAATCGCCCCCAGCCCGATCAG
>CAWUIX010000382.1:0-3360 GCA_963922395.1 uncultured Rhodobacterales bacterium
AGCATGCGCTTTACGGCCTGTGTGACCACCCGCTCGGGGTGTGCGCCTTCCAGGATCTCACCGGTCGTGCGTCTTTTGATCCCGCCCGGATAGCCGGTGTGCCAATAGTTCGGCTTCTCGCGCTTGTTGCCGGTCAGTTGGATCTTGTCAGCGTTGATCACGATGACATTGTCGCCCATGTCCATGTGCGGTGTGTAGGTTGCTTTGTGCTTGCCCCGAAGCCGGGTCGCCACGATCGTAGCAAGACGGCCCAGAACAACGCCCTCGGCGTCGATCAGGATCCACTTCTTGTCGATGTCCGCAGGCGTTGCGGTAAAGGTTTTCATCGGTCGTCCTCTTGAAACACGCGCGCCGCGACGGATCGCCGCGGTAACGGGATTGCGCCCTTTTAAGGATTTCACGGCACCGGTCAAGAGATCCAAGTCGGAAATAATTTGATAATATCAATATGTTAAAAATAAGGTATCTATATACCCCACTAGTTGAGCTGTTTCTTTCGCTGTGTGATCCAGTTCGCAGACGATTTTAGTCGCATCTGCGAAACATCCCCCAGTGTTTAACTGTTACCTGGAGTATCCCCCAATGATTACTTCCCTTTTCTTGATCTTTATCGCACTTGGCATGGCCACGGCCGCTGTCGCTCTGAACCTGTCGGGTATTGGGTTCTATCTGGCTTGCGTTTCGATCGCAGGAATTGGCCTTGCGCTGATCTTCACTGACCGCCGCAAGGTCAAAGCCCCGGCTTAAGTGCGCTCTGGCGGGATGGCAAAGGTCAGTCCCGCCCGCGCGACCACATCTGTATTACCTTCTGAGCGGATGAAGACGTCGCCTACCGCAAGGCGGCGTCCGAGCTTTAGCAAGCGTCCTTCCGCCAGAAGGTCGCGGCCAGAAACTGGTTTGCGCATGAAGTCGATTGTGCAGTTCGTCGTTACCGCCAAAGGCACCGGCCCAATATGGGACAGGACCGCGAGGTAGATCGTGACGTCTGCAAGAGCGAACATTGTGGGGCCAGAGATCGTTCCGCCCGGCCTTAGGTGCCGTTCCGCCACGATTTGCCGGACAACAATGCGATCCTCATCCAGTACCTCGATTGCGAATTCGCCACTGACCTGAGGAAACTCTCGCTCCAAAAACGCGTGCAGCATTGGGATGTCCATGCGCAGTTTCATGGAACCAGGCGTCCCCAGAGATCGTATTCACTGGCTTCATCGACGGTGACACGCACCATATCTCCGGGCTTCAGATCCTCATGACCTTCATCGATGAACAGGTTTCCGTCGATTTCGGGGGCATCCGCTGTGGTCCGGCAAGTCGCGGCGTCTGCATCGACCTCATCGATAAGCACATCGAGGATCTGGCCCACTTTCGCCGCGAGCTTTGCGGCAGAAATGGCTTGCGCCTTCTCCATGAAACGCGCCCAGCGCTCGGCCTTGATGTCATCCGGGACGTGATCAGGCAGCCCGTTAGAACGAGCGCCAGCGACGTTTTCGTACTGGAAGCAACCGACCCGGTCGAGCTGTGCTTCATCGAGCCAATCGAGGAGTGTCTGGAATTCGTCCTCAGTCTCTCCGGGATAGCCCACGATGAACGTGGAACGCAGCGTGATGTTCGGGCAGATATCCCGCCATTCGGCGATCCGGTCTAGGGTCTTTTCTGCGGCGGCGGGGCGCGCCATGCGGCGCAGGGTGTCCGGGTGCGCATGCTGGAACGGAATGTCCAGATAGGGAAGAATGCGCCCCTCGCTCATCAGCGGGATAAGATCGCGAACATGCGGATAGGGGTAGACGTAATGAAGGCGTACCCAAGCACCCAGATCACCAAGGTCGCGGGCGAGATCCGTGATGTGGGCGCGGTGACCGTTGGCTTCAGCATGGCGGATATCGACGCCGTAGGCCGAGGTGTCCTGACTGATAACCAGAAGCTCTTTGACGCCCGCTTCGACGAGGCGTTCCGCCTCGCGGATCACGGCATGGGCCGGTCGGGAGGCGAGTTTGCCGCGCATATCCGGGATGATGCAGAAGCGGCACTTGTGATTGCAGCCCTCTGAGATCTTCAAGTAGCTGTAGTGGCGTGGTGTCAGTCGTACCGACTGCGCAGGCATAAGATCGGTGAAAGGGTCAGGCGCGGGTGGCACGGCGGCGTGGACGGCGTCGAGGACCGCCTCGTATTGATGTGGGCCTGTGACGGCAAGCACCTTGGGATGCGCACCGGTGATGTATTCGGGTTCGGCGCCCAGGCATCCCGTAACGATGACCCGACCGTTTTCGTTGAGGGCCTCGCCAATGGCATCGAGGCTTTCCGCTTTGGCGCTGTCCAGAAAACCGCAGGTGTTCACAATGACGGCTTCGGCCCCCGCGTAATCGGGGCTGATCGCGTAACCCTCGGCCCGAAGACGGGTGAGGATGCGTTCGCTGTCGACCAGAGCCTTTGGGCAACCCAATGAGACCATACCGATAGTCGGCTGGGTTCCGGGGCGGGCAGAGCCTGCCTCTTGTGAGAGGACTGCCCGTGCACGATCGGGGCGCAGGTCTGGTGGGTTTCCGGTCATAGGCGCGGGATATCGAAGCGACCGCAAAGCCGCAATGACCCATGGCTTTTCGTTGCGGGGAATCGGGCGGGCGCTTAGCCTCTGTCTGAAAGAGCAGAGGGGAAACACCATGAAGTGGCTGTGGCGGTTATTGGGGCTTGTGGTCGTGCTTGTAGTCCTGGCGGTCGCAGCGTTGTTTCTGTTGCCAACGGACAGGATCGTTGCGATCGCCGAGGATCAATTCGAGGCCTCGACAGGTCGTTCTTTGACCGTGGACGGGAACGTTCGGCCGTCGATTTGGCCGGTGCTTGGTGTGACGACTGGGTCAGTTCAGATTGCGAATGCCGAGTGGGCCGGGGACGCGCCGATGATCGAGGCGTCGCGGATCGCTGTCGGTGTAGATCCCGCATCGATCTTTGGTGACATCCGGGTGACGGGGGTCGAGATTGAGAACCCGGTGATCCGATTGGCGACGAGTGCCGAGGGTCGTGGCAACTGGGAGTTTGGCGGCGCGGATGCGGCGGGTGGTTCTTCGGATAGTTCGGGTGGCGGCAATACCCTTCTGACGCTGGATTCTGCGCGGATCACCGGGGGAACCGTCATCTTTCAGCCCTCTGGCAGTGCGGAGCTTCGTCTGGACCAAATTGAACTGGTTGCCGCGTTCCCAGACATCGCGGGGCCTGCTGAGATGTCGCTGAGTGGGCTGTCGGGCGGTGCACCCTTCTCTGTCGAAGGTCAGATCGGCGCGTTGGCAGGGTTTCTGAATGGGCAGTCGGTGCCAGTCAGCACGACGATCTCGGCCGGAGAGGCTGGCGCAACGTTCGACGGCGTCG
>CAWUIX010000383.1:0-3332 GCA_963922395.1 uncultured Rhodobacterales bacterium
TGATGAGGCAGCGAACGTAAGAAGCGCTGCTGCCGAAACTACGAATCCTTGAGAGCTGATTCCCAACTTGTCACCTGCACAGCCATACGTCCTCGTGCGCCATCGACCACCCGGAGGGTCACCGCCTCCCCAGGTTGAAGATCGGCCAAACCGGAACGGCGCAGCACCTCTACATGTAGGAAGACGTCTTCGGGCCGTCCAAACACATTTGCGAAACCGAAGCCTTTTGCCTTGTCGAACCATTTCACACGCGCTGGGAGAAGCGGCAAAGACATATCGACCGGCTCGCCGATTTGTGCCTCTTCCTCTTCTTCTGTCTCCAGTTCAGGGGGATCGATGCGCAGCACTTCGATTGCTTGCACACCTCGCGCCGTCTCCTGCGCGATGATTTCAATCCCCGCAGAGTCGGCAACCGAACTCTGACCAAAGTTACGCAGGACGTTCGCATGGAGAAGGATATCGGGACCGCCCTCATCGGCCACGACGAATCCAAATCCTTTAGACGGGTCAAACCACTTGACCCGCCCAGAAACTGTGCGCCCCCGCTCGTCTCCGTCGCTCATGATACCAATTGTCCCGATCGCCCTTTGGGCGGTATTTTGATCAGTTAGCGCTATAAGGCACGGCGGTTGCAAGGAAAAAGCTCGAAAATCCTAAAGATTCCGGGTGTCGCTTCACGAATGTCACGGATGGAGGCGTTCGATATTCCATGGCGCGTCCGCGTTTGCACGGCGCCAGCGGAATCGATCATGCAGACGAAAGGCGCCATTGGCCCAGAACTCCATCTCAACAGGGCGGATTCTGAAGCCCCCCCAGAACGGCGGCCGATCCGGGCTGGTGCCGTGACGGGCGCCTTCGCGCGCGACATCGGCCATGAGCGAGGCACGGGATGATAAGGGCCGGGATTGTTGCGATGCCCATGCTCCGATGCGGCTTTGCAGCGCACGAGAGCGATAGTACGCGTCCGCCTGAGGACCGTCTTCGCGTTCCACATGTCCGCGCACCCGGATCTGCCGACCGAGTGACTTCCAATGGATGACGAAGGCCGCCACACCGGTTGACGATAGCTCGGCTCCCTTGGCGCTGTCGTAGTTCGTGTAAAAGACGAAAGCGTCGGCTTCGATTTCTTTCAGAAGCACAGTCCGAACGTTTGGCATACCGTTCTGATCGACCGTCGCCAACTGCATGGCGTTGGCATCATTGATCTCGCTTTCGCCGGCTTCATCCAGCCAGCGTTGCGTGATCTCAAATGGATCATCGCCTGCAAATATGCCTGTCCGTTCCGACATCACACCTGTTCCGGTCGTCAAACTTCGCTAGTCCGAGCACTCCGGCGCATACTCTGGCCCCTCATAAGGCGCAAGCCCGGCTTCTTGATGCTCGCTATGTAATGTCTTAGACGGTCGCGACACATCTGACGAAGGCGAAGGACGAGCGGAATGCCGGTGGAATTGATGGCAGGCAAGCGTGGGCTGATTATGGGCCTGGCGAATGACAAATCGATTGCCTGGGGCATCGCAAAGGCGTTGGGCGATGCCGGTGCAGAACTCGCGTTTTCGTATCAAGGCGACGCTTTGAAGAAACGTGTGGTCCCTCTGGCAGAGCAGCTTGGATCTGACATTGTTTTGCCGTGCGACGTTGCAGATCAAGCGTCGCTTGATGCCCTTTTCGAGAGCCTCAAAGACCGTTGGGACAACCTTGACTTTGTCGTTCATGCTATTGGTTTTTCAGACAAAAACGAGCTTCGAGGCCGGTACGTCGACACCAGCCGTGAAAACTTTCTGATGTCGATGGACATTTCAGTTTACTCCTTCACGGCCATTGCCCAACGGGCGGCTGCGATGATGACAGAGGGCGGTAGCCTTTTGACGCTGACCTATTACGGGGCAGAGAAGGTTATGCCGCATTACAACGTGATGGGGCTTGCAAAGTCGGCGCTTGAGGCATCGGTGCGTTACATCGCCGAGGATCTTGGTAAAGACGGCATTCGCTGTAATGCGATTTCGGCGGGTCCGATCAAGACCCTTGCGGCGTCTGGGATCGGCGACTTCCGCTACATCATGAAGTGGAACGAATTAAACTCGCCGCTGCGTCGCAATGTGACGATCGACGACGTGGGACGTTCCGCACTTTATTTGCTGTCGGACCTTGGGTCCGGGGTTACGGGCGAAGTTCTTCATGTGGACGCCGGATACCACGCTGTCGGTATGAAAGCCGTCGACGCACCAGATATCTCGACCGTGTGAGGGGAAACCGAATGAGCGATCGCCTGCCCCACGAAAAAGGGTTCCACGTCAGCTGGGACCAAATCCACAGAGATTCGCGCGCGCTGGCCTGGCGGCTGGATGGGCACGGCCCGGATAACGGCGGTTGGCGCATGGTGGTGGCGATCACGCGCGGGGGCATGGCGCCGGCGATGATTGTCTCGCGGGAGCTTGATATCCGCACCGTCGATACGATCAGTGTGAAGAGCTACAACCATCAAGAGCAATCTGAGCCGCGGGTGATCAAGACACCAGATATGGATGTCGTGGGCGACGGAACGGGTGTCCTGATCGTGGACGATCTGGTGGATACCGGGAAGACGTTGGAGGTCGTACGGGCGCTGATGCCGAAGGCGCATGTCGCGACGGTCTATGCTAAGCCCAAGGGCCGTCCGCAGGTCGATACCTTCATCACAGAGGTCAGCCAGGACACTTGGATTTTCTTTCCCTGGGACATGGCTCTGCAATACGTCGAGCCCTATCGGGGCACAGACTGATCCGGGCGCTCTTGCAGCCCCATACTCCCTGACTTACACCCGACCGAAGCTGTCGATTGAAGGTGAAGCGCTATGGCGAGAAGTAAGGTTTCCAATGCCATCGTTTGGGTCATTCTAGGCCTTCTCTTTGTCGCGTTGGCCGGGTTCGGCGCGACCAACTTTGGCGGCTCGGTGAGGTCTGTCGGTCAGGTTGGCGACACCGAAATAGACGTGAACACCTATGCTCAAGGGATCCAGCGTGAACTGCGCGCGATGGCGCAGAGCGGGCAGCCGATGACCTTCTCGCAGGCGCGCGCCCTTGGGATTGACCAGCTTGTGCTTGGACGGCTGATTGGCACGGCTGCACTTGAGAATGAAGCGAACGAGCTGGGGATCTCGGTCGGTGATCAGACAGTGGGCGATCAGGTTCTGGAAATTCCGAGTTTTCGCGGTGCCGATGGCAACTTTAACCGCGAAGCCTACGAGCTCACGGTTCGGAACAACGGGTCGACAGTTGCAGAGTTTGAGGATCGGATCCGCGCCCAGACGTCTCGCAACATCCTGGAAGCAGCCGTGGTCGGCGGGTTGAATG
>CAWUIX010000384.1:0-3323 GCA_963922395.1 uncultured Rhodobacterales bacterium
CCCAGCCGGAGGCGGGGTAGTGCTGGGCAAATTCCTCCTGGGCGACGGCGGTAATCGCGAGATCGCCGTCAAACAGAATGGCGCGGGAAGAGGTTGTTCCCTGATCGATGGCGAGGACATGGGTCATGGGCGGGGCCGGGTCTTTTGAATTTCGTAGGTGCCGGGATGTGTCCGGCAGGGTGGCCGGGGCCCGAAGGCCCCGACCGAGGGGAGATTAGGCCGGAACGACTTAGTTGTTCCAGGACTTGATCAGCTCGTCATAGCTGACGGTGATCGGCTCTTCGTCCTCATTGTCGAGCTTGGCGACCGGTGAACCGGGCTGCGAGGTCCAGTATTCGGCGTCCTGCGGCTCGTTCATCTTCGGACCGATATCGCCCTGGACACCGGCACGCTCCAGGCGCTCGAGCACTTTTTCCTGCGCTTCGCAAAGGGCATCGAGCGCCTCTTGCGGGGTCTTTGCGCCGGACATGGCATCGCCGATATTCTGCCACCAGAGCTGCGCCAGTTTCGGGTAATCCGGAACATTGGTGCCGGTCGGAGACCAGGCCACGCGCGCAGGCGAGCGGTAGAATTCGATCAGACCGCCGAGCTTGTCGGCGCGATCGGTGAAGTGGTCGGAGTTAATCGTGCTCTCGCGAATGAACGTGAGACCCACGTCGGCTTTCTTCAGATCCACCGTCTTGGAGGTGACGAACTGCGCATAGAGCCATGCGGCCTTGGCGCGGTCGACGGGGGTGGATTTCATCAGCGTCCAGGAGCCCACGTCCTGATAGCCGATCTTCTGGCCCTCTTTCCAGTAGACACCATGCGGGGACGGGGCCATGCGCCACTTGGGCGTGCCGTCCTCGTTCATGACCGGCAGGTCAGGCAGAACGGTCGCAGCGGTGAAGGCGGTGTACCAGAACATCTGCTGGGCCACGTTGCCTTGCGCCGGGATTGGGCCGGCCTCGGAGAAGGTCATGCCTGCAGCCGCCGGGGGCGAGTATTTCTGCAACCATTCGATCGCCTTGGTCACGGCATAAACGGCCGCAGCATCGTTGGTGGCGCCGCCACGGGCGACACAGGAGCCGACGGGCTGCGAGTTTTCATTCACCCGGATGCCCCATTCGTCGACGGGCAGGCCGTTGGGCTCGCCGACGTCGCCCATGCCGGCCATCGACATCCACGCGTCGGTGTAGCGCCAGCCGAGGCTGGGGTCTTTCTTGCCGTAGTCCATGTTGCCAAAGACTTCGCCCTCGACACCCATGTGGCTGAGATCGCGACCGGTGAAGAACTCGGCGATGTCTTCGTAGGCGGTCCAGTTGACCGGGACGCCGAGGTCATAGCCGTAGGCTTCCTTGAAGTCGGCCTTGTTCTTGTCGTCGTTGAACCAGTCGTAGCGGAACCAGTAGAGGTTGGCGAATTGCTGGTCGGGCAGCTGATAGAGCTTGCCGTCGGGCGCGGTGGTGAACTGGGTGCCGATGAAATCATCGAGATCCAGCGTCGGCAGGGTCACGTCCGCACCTTCGCCTGCCATCCAGTCGGTCAGGTTGCGCACTTGCTGATAACGCCAGTGGGTGCCGATCAGGTCGCTGTCGTTGATATAGGCGTCGTAGATGTTTTCGCCCGACTGCATCTGCGTTTGCAGCTTTTCCACCACGTCGCCTTCGCCGATCAGGTCATGGGTGACGTTGATCCCGGTGATTGCGCTGAAAGCTGGCGCCAGCACCTGCGACTCATACTCGTGCGTGGTGATGGTCTCGGAGACCACCTTGATGTCCATCCCCGCGAAAGGGGCGGCGGCATCGACGAAGAACTGCATCTCCGCCTCTTGCTCGGCGCGGTCGAGCACCGAGAGATCGCCGATCTGATCGTCGAGAAACGCGCGCGCGGCGTCCATGTCGGCGAAGACAGGCGTCGATGACATCGCAAGCGCGAAGACCACCGCCGTGGTTGATCTGAGTGACAAGTTCATAAGTTCCTCCCATTCGATTTGAACTGGTTTTTTGCGTCTCCGGCTTCTTGTCATGGTCCGGAGCGCCGTCGTCTCCTTAGCCTACACCCAGCGAAACACCGCTGCGGCGTAGATAAGGCATAGGATCAGGGCAATCGGTTGGTTTGCCCCGACCAATCCAAGCCAGGCCAGATTGATAAAGGCCGAGCCGAGAAGGGTGATGAAGAGGCGGTCGCCTCTTGTCGTTTCGATCCTGAGAACACCGACGCGGGGCGTCTCGGGGAATTTGATCGCGAGGATCGTGAAGGTGATCAGCAATGCCGCGATGGTGGCAAAGAAAATCGCGGTAGGCAGTGTCCATGCCATCCAGGCCATTAGCAGGGCTCCTTTCGGGCGGGAAATGGTGGGGTATGCGGTCCGGCATTCGAATTGCATCGGTGGCTGGCGCGGACCGGTTCGGATGCGGGATTTGCTGCGGGACCGATTGTAGGGCCCGGCGTGTGGCCCATGGTGTCGGTCAAGGTGATTTTGTCGCCGCGACTTGGCGAAAGGCCCTGGGGCAGCGGGGTTTGTCTCTTCGCAGCCGTCATCACACCCTCCCCAGGGCAAAGCCCTTGGCGATGTAGTTGCGCACGAAATAGATCACGATGGCGCCCGGAATGATGGTCAGGACGCCGGCCGCGGCCAGCAGACCCAGTTCATAGCCCGAGGTCGACGCCGTCTTTGTCATCACCGCCGCGATGGGCTTGGCATGCACCGCCGTCAGGGTCTTGGCCAACAGCAGCTCGACCCAGGAGAACATGAAACAGAAGAACGCCGTCACGCCGATGCCGCTCGCTATCAGGGGCATGAAGATGGTCGTGAAGAAGCGCGGGAAGGAGTAGCCGTCCACATAGGCCGTCTCGTCGATCTCCTTGGGCACGCCCGACATGAAGCCCTCGAGGATCCAGACAGCCAGCGGGATGTTGAACAGGCAATGCGCAAGCGCAACCGCCCAGACCGTGTCGAAGAGCTGCATCGAGGAATAGAGCTCGAGAAACGGCAGCGCGAAGACCGCAGGCGGCGCCATGCGGTTGGTCAGCAGCCAGAAGAACAGGTGCTTGTCGCCTAGGAACCGGTAACGCGAGAACGCATACGCGGCGGGCAGGGCAACCGACACCGAGATCACCGTATTGATCACGACATAGGTGATCGAGTTGATGTAGCCCCAGTACCAGCTCGGATCCGTCAGGATCTTCACATAGCTTTCGGTTGTGAACTCTGCCGGGAACCACGAGAACCCGCCGAGGATCTCGTTCGTGGTCTTGAACGACATGTTCAGCAACCAGTAGATCGGCAGCATCAGGAAGATGATGTAGAGGGTCGGGATCAACCAGCGGAGCCTCATTTC
>CAWUIX010000385.1:0-3293 GCA_963922395.1 uncultured Rhodobacterales bacterium
GTCCCGGGTCGCGGCAAGTTGCATCCGGCCCCGGACTGTCGTGAGCATCGGCAGGGCCTCAAAGACCTCTGACGGGGCGCAGCCCGATGCGATGGTCAGGCCCGCGGCGACCAGGGCGTTTTCCGCCTGGAACCCCCCGATGAGTGGCAGACGGACCATGCGGGCCTCGCCATTCCAGGCGTAGCGGAGTTCCTGGCCCGTGGAATCGAACCTTTGCGCGACCAGCCGAAGCGCCGCGCTTTCGTCCCGGCCGACGGTGAGAAGATCACAACCCCGCGCCTCGGCAATAGCGACGACTTCCGGTCCCATGGGATCGTCGGTGTTAACGACGGCGGTGCCGTCTTCCGGCAGGACGCGATCGAAGAGACCGGCCTTGGCAGCAAAGTAGGCCTCAAAGCTGTCGTGGTAGTCGAGGTGGTCCTGGCTGAAGTTCGTGAACGCCGCCGCAACGAGGCGCACCCCATCAAGGCGGCGTTGTTCGAGCCCGTGGGACGAGGCCTCCATCACGGCGTGGTCGATGCCTTCGGCTGCGACGTCCGAGAGGATGCGGTGGAGGGTGATGGGTTCTGGTGTCGTATGCGCGACTGGGGCCGCATAGGAGCCTTCGACGCCTGTCGTGCCAATATTTACGGCCTCGATCCCCATGGCCATCCAGAGTTGGCGGGTGAACGTCGAGACCGAGGTTTTGCCGTTTGTACCCGTGACGGCGACCACGGCATCGGGCTGCTGGCCGTACCAAAGGGCGGCGGCGTAGGCGAGGGTCTGGCGCGGGTCTTCTGTCACGACGATCGGGAGCGCGGTGTCGCCGAGTTCCATTCGCGCCAGTCGGGCACCGTCCCGATCCGTCAGAATAGCCGCGGCGCCCGCCTTCACCACGTCCTGCACAAAGCGGGCACCGTGGGCGTTGACGCCCGGGAGGGCAGCGAAGAGTTCACCGGGGCGCACCGTGCGGCTGTCGACCGAGAGGCCTGTGACCTCCAGCCCCGCACTGCCCGGGACCGGCAGCCCCAGCGCACTTAGTGTCTTGCTTTCTGCCCGGGTCGTCATGCTCGCCCCACACCCGTTTTGCCGAGTTAATCTTGGTTTGACGCCAGTGTTACCCTGTCTTTCTGGGACTGTTCAATCGTCGGCGCAAGGCCCAGCAGAGGTGCAGCGCGGCGGATGACCTCTGCCGCCACGGGAACGGCGGTCCAGCCAGCGGTGCGGCGCGGCTCTGTGCCGGAGGTTTCGACCGGTTCGTCCAGCGTGACGATCAGGACGTATTTGGGGTCCGAGGCCGGGAAGACGGAGGCGAAGGTCGCGATGACTTTATCCTCGTAGTAGCCGCCCTGGGGCCGGGGTTTGTCGGCGGTGCCCGTTTTTCCCGCGACCTCATAGCCCGCCACTTCACCGAAGGAGGCCGTGCCGCGTGAGACGACGGCGCGGAGCATGTCACGGGAGATCTTGGAGCTTTGTTCGCTGAGGACCTGCTCGCCCGGCGTGTATCCGTCCTGGCGGATGAGTGTCGGCTGGACCTTTCGCCCGCCGTTCAGAAGGGTCGCGTAGGCGCCTGCAAGATGGAGCGGGCTGGCCGAGATACCGTGTCCGTAAGACACTGTCATTGTGGAGATTTCGGACCATTTGCGCGGGTAGAGGGGTTGTGCCCCGCGCGCCTCCACCAGCTCCACCGGTGTGGGGCTCAGGAGGCCCAGATCATCGAGGAAGGCGCGCTGGCGTTCCGCCCCGATGTCGAGGGCGATGCGGGCGGTTCCGATGTTGGAGGATTTGACAATGACTTCTTCGACCGTGAGTTCGTCGCCGTAGTCGCGGAAATCTCGGATGCGATGCTTGCCCCACTTCAGCGGGCCGGACGTGTCGATGACGGTGGAGGCGTTGACGAGCCGCGTGTCGATGGCCTGGGCCGTGGTGAAGATCTTGAAGGTCGAGCCCAGTTCATAAAGCCCCTGCACCGCCCGATTGAAAAGCGGGCTTTCCGCCTGGTCGCCTTGGGTGAGTGGCACGGGGCGGTCATTAGGGTCGAAGTCTGGGAGGCTGACGAGGCTCAGGAGTTCGCCGGTGTGGACGTCCATCAGCACGGCGGCCGCGCCCTTGGCGTTCATGAGCTTCATTCCGCCGTAGAGGACGCGTTCGACCGCCGCCTGGACGGAGAGGTCGATGGAGAGGGTCAGTGGCGCGCCGCCATTGGCCGGGTCGCGCAGCCAGGCGTCGTAGGTTTTTTCCACCCCGGCGACGCCGATCACCTCGGCCGAGTGCACCCCTTCGCGGCCGAACCCGGCACCGCCAAGGATGTGGCTTGCGAGGCTGCCGTTCGGGTAGAGCCGCATTTCGCGCGGGCCGAAGAGGAGACCCGGGTCGCCGATATCGTGGACGGCCTGACGTTCCGCCGGTGTGATTTTCTTTCGGATCCAGAGGAACTTACGTGGCCCGGTGAAATCGTCTTTCAGGCGCTCGACATCGAGATCGGGGAAGATTTTTGCCAGTTCCACGGCGGCCCGTTCGGGATCCACCATCTGGGGCGGTTGCGCATAGAGCGAATGCGTGCGCAGGTTCGTCGCCAGAATGCGGCCTTCGCGATCGACGATATCGGCGCGCTGCGCGAGGATCGATGCGCCGCCGGCCGAGGCGCGGGGTTCGGCCGGATCGGAGGCGGCGAGTGTTCCCATCCGGCCGCCGACGAGCACGAAGGCGCAGAGAAAGAAGATGCCGAGGACCAGAAGACGGCCTTCCGCCTGTTGCCGGCCAGCGTCCCGGGTTTCCTCGTGCCGCTGGCGCAGGATTTCCCGCTCGATGGCGTCGGGGTTTTGCCCTTCGGCCCGCGCCGCCAGAATGCGCGCCAGGGGACGCAGCGGCGTGCGCGTCATCCGCCCACCTCAACTTCGACACCGCGCACTTCGATGACCCCATCGGGGAGCGCGGGTTCTTCCGGAAAGGCGACCTGGTCAACCGTTCCAAATTGTTCCGGCGCCAAGGGGAAGAGCCCCAGCCGGTCGAAATTCAGGTTGGCGAGATCGCGCAGGCGTTCGGGGCGGTTGAGGTAGGCCCACTCTGCCTTCAGCACCGTCAGGCGGTTCCGGAGGTGCACGATGTCCTCGCGCACCGCTTCGGTTTCTTTCAGCGTGGCCTGGGTCGCGTAGTTTTGTTGGTACGCCCAGAAAGCGAGCCCCATGACCCCAAGTGCGATGAGCCCGTAGAGGAACGACTTCATGTCCCGGCCTCCTCGAGCACCAGCGCGGGCAGACCGAGGGCGGCCCGGTCCGCCGGACGGGCGGGGGCGTCTGTGCGCGCGCCATGGC
>CAWUIX010000386.1:0-3292 GCA_963922395.1 uncultured Rhodobacterales bacterium
GAACCCGACCGTTGGCCGTGCAATGCGCCGGGTAACGAGAGCCGACAGAGATACCGACCGAGATCACGCGGTGGTACTGCGTGCCCCCGACATACACGACGTCGAAGCGGTCAAGAATGGCGGCGGATACGCTTTCCCGCACATCTTCCGAAAGATGCGCGATGAAGGGGCGTGCGATATCCCAAACACCCTTGGACGAAAGGATTGAATATCCAAGCTCAAGGACCTGTGGCGTCAGATCGAAGAGTTTGCCATCGGTCACGGCATATCCTTCGTGAACCAGCGTCAAAAGTATGCGCCGGGCACCTGCCCGCGTGTTTCCGGTCTCCGATGCGACCTGGCTTAGGGTCATCTTGCGGCCGGTCCTGTTGAACGCGCGCAGGACCTCTAGGCCACGGGCGAGAGAGTTGACGTAGTCGCGCGGATTGACCGAAGCGGCATCCTGACCGTCGTCAGTCGACGCGCCCGTCATTAGGCCGGAAGTTGTCGCCTGCTGTGTCTGCTTGCCATTCGATCCCTTTTGGGTGGCGCTGTCCTTTACCATGGTATCGGTCCCGCAATTTCTTGGTTTCGCCAAATACGGCGCTTTGTCGGGCGCCACCAGACAGTTTCACACGATACTTTGCAAATCTCTTCTTGCCAGAAACATCTTCACAGGTGTTATATCGAACAATCGTTCGCTATGTGAACTTTAATTCGCAGGGAGATAATAAATGACGAAGATGCTAATTGGACGGCGGACCTCTTTGAAGGGTCTGGCGGCCACAACCGCAATGACGGCACTGCCACGCGTGGCACGCGCTCAGGATACAACTCTGCGCTGGTGGTCCCCACAGTCCGCGCCCCTGCAGGTTGCTGCCTATCAAACTCAAATTGCCAACTTCGAAGCGGCAAACCCCGGCGTCAAAGTCGTTTTCGAAACAACGTCAGACGAAGGCTATGCGCCCCAGCTGGCCGCTGCCTTCTCGTCCGGCGAAGTCCCGGACATCGTCACCCACCTGCCCTCTTTCGCAATCCAGTCCTATTATGCCAACGGGCTGGTCGAGCCGTTTAACGACGTAATCGATATGATTGGCGCAGACGATTACTTTGACGGCGCCAACGACGTCTTCCGAGCGGCTGATGGCAATTATTGCGGCACAGGAATCGGCAACTCGGCTGCTAACATGCTCTGGCTGCGCACCGACCTGATGCAAGAGGCTGGTATCGACGCCGCACCGACAACTTGGGACGAACTTCGCGCCGCCGCTCAGGCTATGCAGAAGAACGGTATCTTCGGCGCGCCACTGCCTTACGGCGCGAATTCGATGACGACACTGATCTTCTCGGGCGTCATTCATCAGGCCGGCGGTCAGATCTTTGACACCGACCTCAACGTCGCTCTCGATACGCAGGAAACCCGCGACGCGCTGGAATGGTACGGCGCAATGCGCGAACTCTGCCCTCCAGGTGCCACCAACTATTCGTGGGGCGAAGCGATTACGGCCTTTGTTTCAGGCGCCACAGCAACTGGCATCTACACCGGTCGCGTTCTCGGCAACGTCAACGCACAAAACCCACCGATCGCCGACAGTGTCACCTGCGTGCGCTATCCGACGAAATCTTCGGACATCGCCCCATGGACGTTCAACGACTTCCCGTCAGTCTTCATTCCGGCACAGTCGCAGAACAAAGACTTGGCCAAAAAGTTTGCTGCATCGCTCTTTGATCCAGAAGGATACATCCAGCAGCTCCACGCGGCCCCGGGTCACGTTCTGCCGGTTCTGAAGTCGATCAATGACAATCCGGACTATCAGAACAACGAGATCATCCAGAAATACCCTGGCGAAGTCGAGCTTATGGCAGAGGCCGCCGCAGGCGGGTTCAACCTCGGCTACGAGTCCGGAAACCACCCGTCCAACGCGAAAGCGGGCGAGGTTGTCGGATCTGGTGTCATCGCCGAGATGGTGCAACGCGTGATCCTCAACGGCGACAACGTTGACGAAGTGATTGGCGATACGGCGAAAGCCATCGAAGATATCATGAAGAGCTAATCTCCCGGCTTACTTGATATCAACTCAGGGGCCGCGTACTGCGCGGCCCCGACAAGCGAACGAAAGACCACATGGCAACACGGCCCAAAACGCTACTCGAGCGGCACTATGCGCTTCTCGGCCTTGCGCTCATCGCGCCTACTGTGCTCGTGTTTTGCGCGGTCATCGTCTACCCGCTGATCTCTGCGATATACCTATCCCTCTTTTCGATCTTCACGCCGACACTTGAGGGCGAGTGGGTTGGGCTCGCCAACTACCGCGAGCTTTTGACGAGCGGAGACTTCTGGTCTGCACTCAGGGTCAACCTGATCTGGACGGTTGGAACGCTGACTCTTCAGATCGTCGCCGGTGTCGGGATGGCGCTCATCCTGCATCAAAATATCTGGTTCCGTAGCCTCGCACGCTCGCTCATCCTGTTTCCATACTTTGTGTCTACGGTTGTCGCGGTTCTTGTCTGGAAATGGCTGTTCAACGACCTTTACGGCATCCTCAATCACCTGATGATGACCGCGGGCATCATCGACTGGCCAATCGACTACCTTGGCACAATGCCGAATGCTGTGATCTCGGTGATCCTCGTGGGCGCATGGAAGTACTTCCCATTCGTCGTGATCGCCGTTCTTGCGCGGCTGCAAACCATTCCGGATTCACTCTATGAGGCAGCGCGCATCGACGGTGCCGGTCCGATTGCGAGGTTCTTCGACGTCACCCTGCCCCAGCTTCGGGATGTGCTGGTGGTTATCATTATGTTGCGCGCAATCTGGGATTTTAAGGAATTCGACCTGATTTTCCTTCTGACCGGTGGCGGCCCTGTGACCTCAACCGAAACGCTTCCACTTCTCGTCTACAAGGAGGCCTTTGCCCTGAACCAGATGGGCATGGCATCGGCCTATGCCGTCGTGATGATGCTGATCATGCTGGTCTTCATGATCCTCTACATCCGCCGCACGCGCTCGGAGGATGGGGCATGATCCGGAAAATCGCCTTCAACCTCTTTGCGTGGTCGCTTGTCCTCGCTGTGGCGTTCCCACTCTTCTGGATGCTGGTCACGTCGGTCAAACCACAATTCGAACTCTTTCGTCGCCCGCCAACCATTCTGCCAGAGACATGGACGTTCGAGCACTACATTGGCTTGTTGAAGGATACGAACTTCCTCAATTACTTCTGGAACTCGATCATCCTGTCGACAACGACGACGATCATCGTTGTCGCGATCGCCACGGTTGGCGCCTACAGTCTTGTTCGCTTTAAGTATCGTG
>CAWUIX010000387.1:0-3265 GCA_963922395.1 uncultured Rhodobacterales bacterium
TCCGGTGGATGGGTCTGTCTACGCAGAACGCCCCGTCCTCTCCCCGGACGAAGCCCGGTCCGCCATCAAACGTGCCCGCAGCGCACAAACGGCTTGGGCCGCGCGCCCGCTCGAAGATCGGATCGCACTTGTCCTGAAGGGCGTGGCTCGGATCGGAGAGATGAACGACGAGATCGTACCGGAACTCGCCTGGCAGATGGGCCGCCCGATCCGCTACGGCGGCGAATGGGGCGGGTTCAACGAACGCGCAACCCACATGGCCACCATCGCCTCTGACGCGCTCGCCGATATCGAGATAGAGGACAGCTCCACCTTCCGGCGCTTCATCCGCCGCGATCCCCATGGCGTGGTGCTCGTGGTCGCCCCGTGGAACTACCCTTACATGACCGCAATCAACACGGTTGCTCCGGCACTAATCGCCGGAAACACCGTGGTCCTGAAACACGCCACCCAAACACTACTCGTCGGCGAACGCCTCGCCCGAGCGTTTCATGAAGCGGGCGTGCCAGAGGATGTGTTCCAAAACCTCTTCCTCGACCATGAAACGACCGCCGGTCTGATCGCCGAGCGTGCCTTTGGGTTCGTGAACTTCACAGGCTCCGTCAATGGCGGTCGCGCGATGGAAGAGGCTGCTGCAGGCACGTTCACAGGTCTCGGTCTGGAACTCGGCGGAAAAGATCCGGGCTATGTCATGGAAGACGCCGATCTGGATGCGGCTGTCGCGACCCTCATGGACGGCGCGATGTTCAATTCGGGCCAATGCTGCTGCGGGATCGAGCGTATCTATGTTCACGCGTCAAAATATGATGCCTTTGTCGAAGGCGCGGTCGAATTCGCGAACGCCTTCGCCCTCGGAAATCCACTAGACCCGAACACGACCCTAGGCCCCATGGCGGCACAACGCTTTGCCGACGAGGCGCGCGCGCAGGTGGACGAAGCGGTCGCAGATGGCGCCACGGCGCACATCCAGCGTTTTGATGCGGACGACGGTGGAACCTACCTCACGCCGCAAGTGCTCACGGACGTCCATCACAAGATGCGCGTCATGCGCGATGAAACCTTCGCCCCAGTCGTCGGTATCATGAAGGTCGAAAACGACGACGAAGCCCTGGCGCTGATGAACGACAGCGACTTTGGCCTCACGGCCTCGCTCTGGACCAGCGATCCGGAGCGCGCCGAACATCTGGGCAACCGCATCGAAACCGGAACCGTGTTTATGAATCGCGCCGACTACCTCGACCCGGCACTCTGCTGGACCGGGTGCAAACTAACCGGGAAGGGCGGTGGGCTCTCCGTGATAGGGTACCACAACTTGACCCGGCCAAAGTCGTTCCATCTGAAGAAAGTCACGCAATGACACTTACCGCGAACTGGTCCTACCCAACCGCCATCCGCTTCGGCGCCGGCCGGATCTCCGAACTTCCCGAGGCGTGTGCCGCAGCCGGAATCCACCGCCCCCTCCTCGTGACCGACCGGGGCCTCGCCACATTGCCCGTGACCTCCCAAACCCTCGACATTCTGGATGCCGCAGGGCTCGGACGCGCGATCTTCGCCGACGTCGATCCGAACCCATCTGACACGAACTTGTCGGCAGGCTTGAAGGCCTATCACGACGGGGAACATGACGGCGTCATCGCATTCGGCGGAGGCTCCGGCCTCGACTTGGGCAAAATGGTCGCCTTCATGTCCGGACAGACACGCCCCGTCTGGGATTTTGAGGATATCGGCGATTGGTGGACCCGCGCAGATCCCGATGGCATTGCTCCGATCGTCGCTGTTCCGACGACGGCCGGAACAGGCTCAGAGGTCGGGCGCGCCAGCGTCATCACGAACTCCGAGACCCACGTCAAAAAGATCATCTTCCACCCGAAGGTCCTGCCTACTGTGGTTATCGCGGACCCCGAATTGACCGTCGGCATGCCAAAACCAATCACCGCCGGAACCGGGATGGACGCCTTCGCCCATTGTCTGGAGGCGTATTGCTCACCCCATTACCACCCCATGAGCCAGGGCATCGCGCTTGAAGGGCTCCGTCTCGTTAACACCTATCTCCCACGCGCATATGCCAACGGCTCGGATCTGGAAGCACGGGCCCATATGATGTCCGCGGCCGCCATGGGCGCCGTCGCGTTCCAAAAAGGCCTCGGCGCCATCCACGCCCTGTCGCACCCGGTCGGTGCGGTTTACGGCACGCATCACGGCACAACCAATGCAACCGTTATGCCGCCTGTGCTGGAGTTCAACCGCCCTGCCATCGAGGACCGATTGGACCATGCAGCAAGCTATCTCGGTCTATCAGGCGGTTACGCCAGCTTCACAGCGCGCGTGCTCGAACTGCGCGACTTGCTCTCCATCCCCAATACGCTGACGGATCTCGGTGTCCCATCCGATCGCCTCGACGACCTCACGGCCATGGCGCTGGAAGATCCGTCCGTAGGCGGCAACCCGATTGAGATGACACTTGAGAACACCCGCGCGCTTTACGAGGCGTGCTTCTGAAGCTCCGGCACACGGAGCTTCCCAACCGCCCCGTACGACAGACACAGCATAAGGGCCGCTGTTCCGAGGCAAAGGGGCAGCCCGCCCCATTGGTATGTCGCGCCCGACAGGACTGTGCCGATCAGGCGCCCGGCTGCGTTCGCCATGTAATAAAAGCCCACATCCATCGTAACGCGCTCCGCCTTCGTAAAGGACAGGATCAGATAGGAATGCAGGCTAGAGTTCACGGCGAACAAAAACCCAAAGAGCAGCAGGCCCAGAACCACCGCGCCTGTCAGCCAGAATGACGGCGCTCCGGCGATCCACACAAGAAGCGCCAGCACAAGTGGCACAAAGACCAACAACCCGACCCACAGACGCGCAGCAGAAATCAGCCCTCCCTCCTGAGCAGCAGCACGGACCAGAATGCGCGGCGCCGACGCCTGCACCGCCCCATAAAGGATGATCCACACCGCCATGAAACTGCCGATCAGGAAGAACGCGCCCCGGTTCCCGGCTTCGCTGCCATCCGACAACACGGCATAGAAATAGATCGGTATCCCGACCACGAACCACACATCCCGCGCCCCGAACAGAAAAACCCGCGCTGCAGACAACCAGTTCACGTTCGGGTCCTTCGAGAACACCTCCCGAAACGCCGCATCCTTCCGGCCAGAGGGCAATCCATCCGGCATCCGGACCACGACCGCTATCAGGATCACGCCCAGGATCACCGCCATCCCAAGAACCGACGGCACGAACCCGAAGAGGCCGAGGGCGCCTGCGC
>CAWUIX010000388.1:0-3263 GCA_963922395.1 uncultured Rhodobacterales bacterium
TCGGACTAGGTGTTCGGCCACCAACCCCAAGCTGGGGCTCGATCCTGAACGATGGCTTCACCCAGATCCGTGACACGCCGTGGATCGCGATTGCTGGCGGCCTTCCCATTATTATCACGACGCTTGGGTTCACCTTCCTTGGCGAAACGCTGCGGGACGTGTTCGATCCCCGGCTGAAAGGGCGCTGATGACAACGTTAAGCGTATCCGGCCTGAACGTCTGGTTCTCGACCGAGGACGGACCGTTGCACGCGCTGAAGGACGTTACCTTCGACATCCCCGAACGTCGCATCGTTGGGATCGTCGGTGAGTCGGGGTGTGGGAAATCCACGCTGATCAACGCGATCCTGGGGCTTCTTGCGGACAATGGAGAAATTCGTGGTGGCGAAATTCAGTTTGAGGGCCAGCACGATCTGACCCGGCTTTCGAAAAAGGAGATGCAGGATCTGCGCGGTCCGCGGATATCGACCGTGTTCCAGGATCCGATGGGTGCCCTTAACCCGGTGCTGTCTGTCGGTCAGCAGATGATCAACATTCAGTATCGCTCGGACCAGTCGAAGGCCGAAAAGGCGGCGCGTGCCATTGAGATGCTGAAGCTTGTGCGTATTCCAGATGCAGACAGTGCGTTGGAGCGGTTCCCGCACCAGTTCTCAGGCGGGATGAAGCAGCGGATCGCGATCGCGATGGCGCTGATGATGGAGCCCGCGCTTTTGATTGCGGACGAGCCGACCACTGCGCTCGATGCCACGTTGGAGGTGACGACGATCGAACTTCTGCAAGACCTGCAGGAACAGATCGGGTGTTCGGTGATGTTTATCTCGCACCATCTCGGTGTGATTGCCGAACTTTGTGACGATGTTGTCGTGATGTACGCAGGCGAGGTCGTCGAGCGCGGATCGACACGCGACGTCTTCAACGACCCGCGTCACCCCTACACGCGGCGCCTTTTGGAATGTGATCCGGCGCGCCAAAGCGAACGGACCCGCGTCCTTCCAACGATCCCCGGCGAGATTCCGGATCTGCGGCATCGGCCGGGCGGCTGCGTCTTTGCCCCTAGGTGCCTCGACCAGCATTCTGGCTGCGGTGCCCCGCAGGCTGAGTTGGACGTCGGACCAGGGCATGCGGCGCGCTGCAATCTGGCGCTACAGGCAGAAGGGGCGGAGGCATGAGCGAAGATCCAATTCTGTCCGTCAAGGACGTTCAGGTGTCCTTCCCGGTGGGCGGGTTCACCAACCGAAGCTCTATCCTCGGGGTCGCAGGCGTCAGTTTCGATGTGCGGCGGGGGGAGACCTTCGCCCTGGTCGGGGAAAGCGGGTCGGGGAAGACAACGCTCGCGCGTGCGATTAATGGCCTGCAAGAGATCTCACAAGGGTCGATCACGTTTGAGGGAAACCGGATTGACACCCTTGGGAAGGCGGCGATGAAGCCGATCCGCAAGCGGATGTCGATGATGTTTCAAGATCCCGTGGGATCGTTGTCGCCCCGCATGACGGTCGGGGATTTGGTGACGGAGCCTTACCGGATCCATGGTGCGGAGGGCAAAGATCTGCGGGCGGAGACGGATCGACTGCTCTCCCTCGTGGGGCTTCCCACCAACTTTGCGACCCGCTATCCGCATCAGCTGTCCGGTGGTCAGGCCCGGCGCGTTGGGGTCGCGCGGGCCATCGCGCTGGACCCTGCGATCGTTATCGCAGACGAGCCAACGGCGGGTCTTGATGTCTCGGTTCAAGGAGAAGTTTTGAACCTTCTCAATGACCTGCGGGAACGGCTGGGTCTTGCTATGGTGATCATCACCCACAATTTGCACGTGGTGCATCATGTCGCCGACAAGACGGCGGTGATGTACCTTGGCCGGTTTGTTGAGAACGGTGATACCGAGAAGATGTTCAGCGCGCCGACGCATCCGTACACGGCCGCGCTTCTTTCGGCCAATCCGGAACCCGATCCGGACAAGGTACACGATCGGATCTCACTTCCGGCAGAGGTTCCGTCGCTCTTATCGCGTCCATCAGGGTGTGAGTTTCACACCCGTTGTCCCTGGGCGCAGGAGAAGTGTTCGCGCGAGGCACCGCCGTCAGGTCAGACCGCCTGCCATTTCCCACTTGCCCCCGGAGCAAAACCGCCTGTTCGGGAAACCACCGCATGACGGAAGTGATCGAGACTGTCTGGATCCCCATGCCGGATGGAACGCAACTGGCCGCGCGCCTTTGGTTGCCGGACGGTGCGCGCAACACGCCCGTGCCGTGCATCCTCGAATACATCCCGTATCGCCGCCGAGACCGGACGCGCATGCGCGACGAGAGCATGCATCCCCACTTTGCCGAAGCCGGGTACGCGTCGATCCGCGTGGACCAACGGGGGTCCGGGGATTCTGGCGGGATCATGCTAGACGAATACGCCGACATCGAAACGCAGGACGGCGTCGATGTGATTGCCTGGATCGCCGCACAAGGCTGGTGCGACGGCAATGTCGGCATGTTCGGCAAGTCATGGGGGGCGTACAACTCGTTCCAAGTGGCGGCCAAACGTCCACCGGCGCTGAAAGCCATCGTTCCTGTTGCGGGTACGGACGATCGCTGGCGTGAGGACATTCACTTCTACGGTGGGTGCCTCGCGAATGACAACTTCTGGTGGGGCTCGATCATGCAGCTCTACAACGCGTTTCCGCCGGACCCGGAAATCGTCGGCGAAGACAAGTGGCAGGAGATATGGCGCGAACGGCTGGAAGGGCAAAGCTTCTGGCCCGCGATGTGGCTGGAGCATCAGACCCATGACGAGATGTGGCGGCGTGGATCGGTCTGTGAGAATTACGATGATGTTGAGGTCCCAGTTTACTTCTTCTCCGGTTGGTTCGACATCTTCCGGGACACGCCTTTCCGCATTGCAGAGAACCTAAAAGGTCCGGTGAAGGTGATGATGGGCCCATGGGCGCATCTTTATCCCCATGAGGGCATCCCAGAGCCAAAGGTCGATTTTATCGGTGAGGCCGTAAGGTTCTGGGATCATTGGCTGAAAGGTGTGGACACGGGGCTGATGGATGAGCCGCCCTTCCGGTTCTACCTGCAGGACTATGTCCCCCCGGCGCCTTACGTTGAGGAACGTCCGGGGCGCTGGGTCGAGGAAGCGACCTGGCCCTCGCCGAATATGCAGGAGCGGCGGTTCTGGCTGAACTTGGACACACTCGCGGACGCGCCCGCGCATTCGTCCACACCGATGACAATCTGCTCGCCCCAAACCTTTGGCAGCACTGCGGGGGACATGCCA
>CAWUIX010000389.1:0-3260 GCA_963922395.1 uncultured Rhodobacterales bacterium
CTATTTTCAAGCAAGATACTGACATATCGAAGATTCTCGCCAAAACTCAGTCGCAGCCCATGTGCTATGCGGTTCGTCAGTGTCTCGAATTCTCGATAGCTCACGGTTTCTTCGGTTTCGGCCATTGTGACAAATGGCCTGTCGGAGAACCGTGCGGAGCATTCGTGTAGGAGATTGCCAAGTGTAATCTTAAGGGCCATACCACTGCTTCCAAGTCGGGCTCAGGAACGAGGAACAAGCCAGTTCCGGTTCGAAACCCAAACTTGATATCAATTTCATGATCTCAGCAACGGCGGAATGTCATTCGACCGGGAGCCTCTTTGGTCGACGTGCTTTAGTCAGCCTCTGTCGAGCAGTAAACGGCCGCTCTGGGCTCAGAGCGGACACGCGGCATTGCAGCGCCCCCACGATCGTGCCTGACGATGGAGAGCGTATGAGGCGCCCACGGATGTTTAGCCGGGCGGGGCCTGCCCGGGGGGGCGCCCTGCCCGGCGGGGCTACGCCCCTGGGTTCCGGGCTATGTCGGCATTGGCGGTTAGGTTTTGCTGGTCAGCGACGACCGGAACGCTCTGGCCCCACCGCAGCTTAGGCCATCGCGCCGATGGTCCTGCGTGATTCAAGACGTGGGCGTGGAACCGCCCGCTTCGGACCTAGCGGTGCCGGTCGGACGCCCCCTCCTTGATAATGAGCGCATGCCCAAAAAGCCGCTACGCCCAGGCCCTAGTAAGCTTCAGATACAAAATACGCCACTATGTCCGCGATCATCTCGGGCGTTCGGTCCGGCGCCCAGTTCATGCGTGTTCCCGGCACCGTAAGCATTGGAGACAGCGCAAAAGCATAAAGGCGCTCGGTGGTCCACGTCCCGCCGAAACTCTGCAGGCTATCGGAATAGTCAAAGCCGGGAAGATCTGCGACAGGGCGACCGGAAACGCCGATCAACGGTGGACCGCTCCTTATGTGTCCGACCTGCGGTTCGTCCTCCGCCGAAATTATGTGGCACTGTTTGCAGAACGTGTAAGCCAACTCTCGCCCCCGTTCGGCGTCGCCCATCTGTTCGAGGTCGGCGGGGATCGTTGGCGGAACGGCGCCGGCTCCGGCATCCCGCAGCGCCATTGCCAGTTCATCCTGCCCGGTGTCGATCGCGACCTGAAGAGGCCCCAGGGGGCCATTTCCAAAGACAGGGCTTGTGCCGATGCTAACGGCATTCGGGTCCGCACCCGCGGCCAGAAGCGCGATCGCGGCTTCGGTCTTTTTCTTGGTGATGGCGTGGATGAGTGGCGTGAAATCCTCGCGATTTCGCCCCTCGATGTCTGCCCCTTCTGCCAGAAGGCGCTGCAGTGTCGCGACGCGACCAAATCCAGATGCCGCGTGTAGCGGGGTTCCCAGCATGTTGCTCTGGGCCTCAATGTCAGCGCCGCGTTCGGTCAGGAGCGCCACTGCGTCGACATGACCGTTCATCGCTGCCCAGTGCAGGGGCGACGCAATCTCGTCTGCTTCATTGAGGTCGGCGCCGGAGGCCAGGAGGCGCTCAATCTCCGCCACATCCCCCTTTTTGGCGGCGTCCCCGACGGGCCCAGCATGTGCTGATGTCAGCAGGATGAGTGCCGCACCCAAGTGGAGCAGAAAGCTTCGCATGACAGACCCCCCAATGCCGCCTTCGCGTGATCGAAACCACGATCGTTTTTTGAAGGTATCACAGGGACGCGGATCACCAAAATCTGTGGGTCCAAGGAGAAAAAGGGGGTGAGGGGATCTGGCGGATGTTGGCAGAAGTCGAACTGTCGGCAGTTGACCAACTCAACTTCGACGGTGAGCGACAAAACCTCGGCTCGTGCGCGACGGAGGGCCGGATGGAAACGCAAAGGTACGCTCAAGCTCCAGGCCTGCATCGGCCAGAAGTGACCTGACTTCGTCTTCCTGAAACGTCCGATGGCGCCATTGCAGCCAGATGATCGCATTACACCAATGGGGTTTCGACGCCACGAGATGGAGCCGCCCGCCAGGCCGAAGAAGATCCCTCATCTGTTGGAGGGCGACGCCCGGGTCAGAGCAATGCTCAATCACATGAGCCGCCAGAACCTCGTCATAAGGATCTAAATTCGCTTCCCCGAGCCGCGCCTGCACAAGCTCCGGGTCAATCCCTCGTCTGTTCAAGGCTGCGCGCCCAATGTCGAGCATTGCGCGGCTGGGTTCCAGAAGCGCCATGTCCTGCGGCGGGCCGTTGATCGCAATCCAGGCCTCCGCAAAGGCCGCCGTGCCCGCGCCGATATCGATCACGCGTGCGTTGGACGGCCTTTTCGAACCCGGGGAGGAGAGGAAGCCCAGATAGGCGTCATAATAGCCGAGCGTGCGCATCTTATCGCCCCACCGGGGCGCGACCGCATCGTAGCGCTTCGTTTCGCGTACCAATCTGTTCATCCCATCGGCAATCTGGCACGAGAGAATGCTCTTTTCTAACGGTTTCCTAGGTGTGGATGGCCTTTGGATGCATCTCAGCATTGGAAACCTTCGGCCTAATGCCGACATCCGCTTAAAGTGGTGAAAAGCGCGCAGACGCTCCGATCCCGTCCCGAACTCGGCCACTCATGTGCCTTTGCGCCGATGGTGCTGCGTACTTCGAGACGTGGGTGCGTAGGTCATCGCCAAACCTAAGAAGCCTTTTGACGCCGAATCTCTCTGATTATGCGCAAATAAGACTGCGCCCTCCGGTGCGGATTTTTCTTTCGGCGCTCTTTGCTCTGCCTAGAGGCGCCCGCTATGTAGGATACATCTGGCAATCTGCACCTTTGGCTGGAACGACTGCCCTGCACAGTTTTCTGTCATCAAGCGTGTCGCTTATAAGGGCTCCACTTTCCTAACGAAGGAACACAATTGATCGAATACGAAAACAAACCGCTCAATTCGGATACGTGGAGGGACTTCGCCACCTTGGTCGAAGAAAACAATGGCGTTTGGGGCGGGTGCTGGTGCCTGTGGTATCACGGCAGAGACGGAGAGAAGGCACCCGTCGAAGAGAAACGCGCGATGAAGGAGGCGCGGGTGAGGGCTGGCGATGCCCATGCATCGCTCGTCTACCATGACGGCAAATGCGTAGGCTGGTGTCAATTTGGCAACCCCAAAGAGCTCCCTCGCCTGCACAATGCCCGGTCTTACCAGAAGGATCTGACCAAACTGCCAGACTGGCGCATTACCTGTTTCTTTTCCGGCAAAGGTCATCGAGGCGGCGGCTGAAGGAAAGCTGAAAGATCTGGAGAACGACG
>CAWUIX010000390.1:0-3242 GCA_963922395.1 uncultured Rhodobacterales bacterium
CGCGCCTGACGACCTGATACTGGTGGCACCGTCAGATCATGTGATCGAAGATCCGGCGAGTTTTCGGGAGGCTGTCTTTGCGGCGCAAGGCGCCGCCGAGGCAGGGCACTTGGTGACCTTTGGAATCACGCCGTCTCGTCCTGAGACGGGCTATGGATATTTGCAGTTGGCATCGGGCTCTGATGCGACGGCAAACACGCCACAGGGCCTTGAAGGCTTCATCGAAAAACCGAACCGTGAGGCAGCAGAGGCACTTCTCAAAAAGGGCGACACGCTTTGGAACGCAGGCCTGTTCCTGTTCAGCGTGAAAGCCATTCTTGAGGCTTACCGGACGTGCGCGCCAGACCTGGTCGCGCCTGCTCAGCGTTCCATTGATGAGGCAGAGAGTGATCTGGGCTTCACGCGGCTTGCGCCCGCGCCTTGGACGGAGATGGACGACATTTCCATCGATTACGCAATCATGGAGCGTGCCGATAACCTGATGGCCATGCCCTATTCCGGGCACTGGTCCGACCTTGGTGGATGGGAAGCGGTCTGGCAGGAAACGGGACAGGACGGGCAAGGCAATGCCGCCCATGGCCCGGTGACGGCAATCGATTGCTCCGACAGTTTGCTGCGATCCGAGGTCCCGGGCCTCGAATTGGTTGGCATCGGGTTGGAGGGCATGGTTGCCGTCGCAATGCCGGATGCGGTGCTAGTCGCGCCAAAAGCAGAGAGCCAAAGGGTTAAGGATGCCGTTGCTGCGTTGAAGGCGAAAGGGGCAAGCCAGGCGGAACAGGCCGCACGCGATCACCGCCCCTGGGGCTGGTTTGAGAGCCTGGTGATCGGCGATCGATTTCAGGTGAAGCGTATTGTCGTGAATCCGGGGGCCGTGCTTTCGTTGCAAAGCCATCATCACCGAGCGGAGCATTGGGTTGTCGTCAATGGAACGGCCCGGGTCACTATCGATGACGACGTGAAGCTCGTGGGCGAAAACGAGTCTGTCTACATTCCTTTGGGGGCCGTTCACCGAATGGAAAACCCCGGCAAGGTACCTATGGTCCTGATTGAGATCCAGACCGGAAGCTACCTTGGTGAAGACGATATCATTCGGTACGAGGACGTGTACGCCCGCGGATAGATGGCGCGCGCTGAGCTTGCCAGGCGGGGAACGGTGTAAGCGCACCGTCGATCTGATGCTCGCGGGTAGTGTGCTCATCCTTGCGATACCTACGTTTCTGGCCCTTTGGCTCAGCCTTCTAATCCTTCAGGGGCGCCCGGTTTTCCATATTGCCGAGCGGGTCGGGCAACATCGGCGACCGTTTCGGATGTGGAAGTTTCGTACGATGTCCATCGGCCAAGCTCTCGGCCCCTATGGCGGGCACTGCGCGTCCGCGACAACGCGGCTTGGATGGGCGCTTCGGCGGCAAAGGCTCGATGAACTGCCACAACTCTTCTCGGTAATCCGGGGCGATATGAGCCTTGTGGGGCCGCGTCCGCCACTGCCTTTTCAGGTGAGTGAACATGCCAGTCTGTACGCCAGCATGCTGCACGCAAAGCCCGGGCTGACCGGGCTTGCGACCCTGACAATGCACCGTTGGGAAGACACCAGGCTGCGCCGGATCGGGTCAGCGAACGAAGCGAATTCGGTCCATGGCGGCTGCCTTCTTACACGCAAGGTTCGGTTGGAAGCCATCTACCGCAGGCGCCAGTCGATCCGGTTGGACCTGATGATCCTCGCTTGCAGTGTTTTGCGCGTTGCTGTGCCGGGTGCCCGCTCGCGGCCGCCCCGACTGGCACGCGCTCGGTAAGTCGGTGCGCCGGCCGCACTCTGCCCACGGGAAAGGTCCTCGCATGAGGTCCCGTGATTTGCTGCGCTGCAGATAGTATTTGCTGCGACTGCAAAACGCGCTCAATATAGCGATGTGGCGAACAAACTTTCGATCATCGTTGTGGAACCGGACCGCGATCGGGCGCTCATGATTGTCGACAGTCTTCAGGAAGCTGGCGACAACGATATCCATGTCATCTCCGAAGTGTCGAGCCTTGCCCGCCGCATCGCAGAACGGGCGCCGGATGTCGTCATTGTCGATCTTTCCAGTCCGACGCGGGACATGATCGAGGAATTGACACTGGCGACCTCGCCCCTGGATCGGCCGGTTGCAGTGTTTGCGGATCAGAGCGACGACAGCTTGACCAAAGCGGCGATTGAGGCCGGCGTCTCGGCCTACGTGGTTGACGATCTGCGGCCCGAGCGCCTGAAACCGGTGATGGCCGCGGCGATCACTCGGTTCAATATGTTCCGCCGGATGAGGGACGAATTGGCAGAGACCAAGCGCGCCCTTGAAGAGCGGAAACTCATTGACCGCGCAAAAGGGCTTTTGATGAAAGCGCGCGGGATCGGCGAGGATGAGGCCTATGCCCTTCTCCGGAGAACCGCGATGGATCAGGGCAAGAAGATCTCCGAGGTAGCGTCGGCCCTGGTCACCGCAGCGGATCTGTTATCATGACGCTGACCCACCTTTCCGTCGCCTTTATCCCTCTGACCGATGCCGCCCCACTGATCGCCGCCGAAGAAATGGGATTTGCCCGGGAAGAGGGGCTGGCCCTGGACCTCGTTCGCGCCCCGTCCTGGTCGTCCCTGCGCGATATGCTCGCCTTCGGGCGGGTGGAGGCGGCGCATATGCTGTCGCCAGTTCCTGTGGCGATGGCCCTGGGCATTGGCGGGATCGCTTCGCAGATCGCGGCCCCCATGGTGCTTTCGGTCAATGGCACGGTTGTTGGGGTCAGCAACGACCTTGCTGCCCGCCTGGAGGACCAGGGGCACGACTTTTCCTTCCGCGATGCCGGCAGGGCCGGACAAGCATTGGTCTCAGCCTCCGACGGACCCTTGCGGATCGGTGTCCCGTTTCCATTCTCGATGCATGCCGAGCTTTTGTACTACTGGCTGGCAGCGTCCGGTCTGCCTGCCCCGCAGGGCGTCTCAATCCGAACGGTCCCGCCGCCCTTGATGGCGGAAGCCTTGGCAGCGGATGAGATTGACGCGTTCTGCGTCGGCGAACCCTGGGGGTCGAAGACGGTCGAAGCTGGAGTCGGTTCGATCTTGTTGCCAGGCAAAGCGATCTGGAGCTTTGCGCCCGAGAAGGTGCTTGCCGTGCGCAGCGGTTGGGCCGGGGATGAGCCGGATCTTCTGGCGCGCCTGATGCGCGCGATCTGGAAGGCGTGCCGCTGGCTGGGGACGGGCGGCGCGGAAACCACGGCGG
>CAWUIX010000391.1:0-3209 GCA_963922395.1 uncultured Rhodobacterales bacterium
CCCCAACCAGGAATTCGCATAGGTCGGAATGTTCCCCGCCGCATGCCATGTCGACCCAGCGGTCAGCTCCGCTTTCTCGATCAGAAGGGTGTCCGTGATGCCGGCCTCGGCCAGATGCCAGAGGATCGCGGCCCCGACGGCACCGCCACCGATGATGACGACTTCCGCAGACCCGCGCATTCAGTGCTCCGCAAACAGTCGCCCGCACCCGGACAGCCGATCATCGATGCCAATCCCGCGCAATGTCTGCCAATAGACGGCCGCATTGCACGCCACGATTGGGCGCCCTGCCTTGCCTTCAAGCTCCTCAATCAGAGCAACAACGGGAAGGGCCGTGCCCACCTGCAGGATCGCGTCCGACGGGGTCCCGGCGACCTCTTCAAAAACCCTTACAATGTCCTCCAATGGCGTTTCGCAGATTGCAGGCAACGAGGGGGCTTCGGTCCCCTTGATCGCCACAACCTCAAACCCCGCGGCTTCGGTGTTCGCTTTCACCACCTGATCCACCTCGGCGTTAAACGGCGTAACAACCCCGATCTTCCGGGCCCCGAAGGCATGCAGCGCCGCGTAATCTGCCGCCGACGCATTGAAGACCGGCACCCCAATCTCGGACGAAACCTCGTCACAGCGCGCGGCAAGCTTCGCCGGACCCCCAGGCCCCGCATCCGTCGTTAGGCCAATCGCAATCGCGCGCGGCGCACAATCCATCAGCTTCTGCGCTTCCTCCAAAAGGTCATCAGAGACGGCTTCCCCGCCCAACCGAAACCGCTGCATCTGGTTCGTCACTCCGGCAGGGCGCAACATCTCCAATTCCGGCTGAACCACCGTGTTCATCGCCGGTGTCATCACACCGATCACGGCGCGCGGGGCGAGCGTATCCGCCATCTCAGATCTCCTTCAGATATGCGTTTAGTCCGGTCATACCGCCGATGTAGATCGCATCGCCCACCACCCGGTCCATCTCGTCCGCATCCTCCGGCGCGCAGTCGAAGTGCGCCTCCCAGATCCCGAGGGTTTGGTCAGATGCCGTCACCGGAATGAACCGGTGCGTCGACACGTAATTCCAAAGGGGCAGGGGTCCTTCCACGATGTCGTAGGAGTAGAAATGCGAATGGTCCGAATGCGCCAGCAGGGTTTCCCGAAACACGGTCCCATCCGCCGCATCCAGATTGCGCAAAGCCCCGATTTCGGTTGGCGCACCCTGTTCCATCCGCGCAGAGACGACCCCAGGGTTCCAGGCGGCCACACCGTCGAACGCGCGTACCGCTCCCCAAACTTTCTCGATGGGCGCATCAATAGTCATGCTGCGAAAGACGTGCATTTTACTCTCCCTCGGATGGCAGTTTGATTGGAAACCGGGCGCGGATCGCGGCCTCGGCCTCTCGCGTCAGATGTGTGGGCCCTGGCTCCGACAGAATGTCCCTGACGCGTTCCCGCGCGCGATCCCAGACGGTCGCAGACCCTGCCGCCACCCAGTCATCAACGCTCTGACGATCCCCTAGCGACGGATAAACATAGTCGCTCTTCATGCGCGCCAGTGTCGCCGGCTCCCCAAGGTAATGGCCGTCTCCGGTTACAACCCGCTCCACCGCACCCAGATCCAGCGTCTCGTCCGACACGTCGATCCCCCGCACCGAGCGCAGAATGGCACCGCACATGTCATTGTCGATGGCCAGAGCCTCCGGACTCGCCACCATGATTGACCCCAACATCCCAACGGACAGGTTGATCATGTTCGCCCCGGCATGCGCGGCCAGCGCAACGGTATATCCCTTCTCATACCCCGCCTGCGCGTCGGCAAGCTTCGCGTCTGTCATCCCGGCGGATACCGTGGACGGCAGTCCCAGATGCGCCAGCACCTGCGCCGCCGCTGCACTCGCGACTGCGCCCTCGCCGCTGCCGCCCGCCATCGCGCCTGTACGCAGGTCTGACACGAAGGGCATCAAAGCATAGATGCACGGCGCTCCCGGCTTAAAGAGATCCACCATCACCAAACCGGCCAGACATTCGGCCAGGCCTTGCGCCAGTGCTCCAGCCAAGGTGACCGGCGCCGTAGCACCGGCCTGACCGGCCGAACAGATCTGAGGGATCATTCCCGCATCCACCGCTTTCGCGAGTGTTTCGATCCCCTCAGGCGCAAACGCCAGTGGCGGCACAACGTGCACGATCACGGCCATACAGAAGGGACGTCTCCGAAAGGCGCCAGTGCCGCCAAGCCCGATGTCGAACATCTCGACCACCGGCTGCACATGCGCGGGATCAGCGAAGCTCACGCCAATCGGCTTCCCCGTTGCCTTCATGCAGGCGAAAGCCGTGTTCAGATCAAGCTCAAGCGGATCAGCAACATCCCGCGCCACAAGGGGCCGAACGCCGTAGTGAATGTGCTCCGAGGCGTCCAGCACTCGCATCATCTGATAGAGGTCATGAAGCGTACTGTCCCGGTAGCCCGCGGTCTCGGCATCCAGCACCCGTACAGCGGCCCCACCGGTTCCGATGTGCACACGACCACCGCCAATCTCTAAGGCGTGGTCCTCCGAAAATCCCGGCAAATGCACGGTCGCAGGCGCACGTTTAAGCGCCTCCTGGAAAAGTGCCCTCGGAAAACAAACCCGACTGTCTTCGCGGAGCCGCGCTCCGGCCTCCAGTACCCGTGTAAGATACGGACCAGTCAGGCCAGACAGCCCCGTCTGTTCTAGGATTTCAAAGGCAGCCTCAGTTATTGCCTCGACATCCGCCTCGGAGCAGGGACGAAGCCGCCCGCCAACGGGCGCCAGTGGCGCCGCTTCAGGGGCGGGCGCCTCTTGAGAACTTCGTCGCGTGCGGGCTCGTGGCATCGATGTGCTCCTGCTCACGCCAGCTAACACGATGCGAGCCCAACGGGGGATTCAATAAAGCGCCGATCTTTGTGAAGGGTTTTCACTCAAATTGTGAGCTGTCCAGATTTGGATTCCCCCTCGGCAGTTGCAATGCGATGGTGGCCCCGCAAGGCGAAGCAAGGACACCCGCATGAGCCAGTTCAACCAACCCCTCGGCGGCAATGACATGCCTCGCTTCGGCGGCCCGGCGACGATGATGCGCCTGCCGACCGCAGAAACGGCGGCCGGTCTCGACGCGTGCTTTGTCGGCATCCCCCTCGATATCGGTACGTCAAACCGCCCCGGGACACGCTTGGGCCCGCGTCAGATCCGGGACGAAAGCCGCATGCTGCG
>CAWUIX010000392.1:0-3203 GCA_963922395.1 uncultured Rhodobacterales bacterium
ATGGCATTGAAGTTGTCTCGGCCGGTGCCCTTGGGCTGGCCGAGCCTGAAGAGACGGAAGACACTTTCACGGGAAATGCCCGCTTAAAGGCCCATTTCGCGGCGAAGGCCGCAGGCCTGCCCGCGTTGTCCGACGACAGTGGACTTTCGGTGGACGCCCTCGGCGGGGCGCCTGGAGTCTATACGGCAGATTGGGCTGAGACCGGATCAGGCCGGGATTTTCCGATGGCGATGACGCGGGTGACCTGCAGGCCCACGGCGGAGGGGAAAAAGCTCATCTCCGCCCATTTCGACTGCGTGAAGGCGACCGCGAGCCCCACACCTCCGAGGATGGCCATGGCCAGCGCAAGGAGCGTCAGGCGTGCCGTCACCATCATCGCTTCGGACAAGAGACCCCAATCGGCGAGGAGCGTTTGGAAGACCACGGTGGGTCCCGGAAGGATGTAGTGCGGGACCTCGCCGATCGTGACGTAAAGGTGCCAGGCCAGGATGGTGGCCACCAGCACGAAGGAGGGCAACGTCCATTTCGCGATCCGGTTGATCCGTGCGCGGCGGGCGCGGGCGAGTTCTTCCTCGTCCACCGGGATGGCCGCGGGGGCCGGGGAGCTGTCCACAAGGCTCATGCGGCTTCTCCAATGGCGTCGCCCAACGCATCTGATGCGGCACGGCAATGGGCGGCGTATTCCGCCGAGGTTCGGAAGGCTTCCGACCTCGGGTAGGGGGTATCGACAACCAGTTCCTTGATGACACGCCCCGGACGCGCGGCCATCACGATGATCCGGTCGGACAAGAAGACGCTTTCAAACACCGAGTGAGTAACGAAGATGACCGTGCAACCGATCTTCGATTTCAGTTCGAGAAGGTCGTTGTTCAGTTTGAAGCGCGTGATCTCATCGAGCGCGGCGAAAGGTTCGTCCATAAGGATCAGCCGAGGGCGCGTGACCATGGCGCGTGCGATGGAAACCCGCATCTTCATGCCGCCGGACAATTCGCGCGGATAGGCATTCTGAAACTTTTCCAGCCCGACGAGCTTCAGCGCTTCGAGGATGTCATCCCGAACACTTGCGTAGGACTGACCGCGGAGGCGGAATGGAAGCCACACGTTCTGGGCGACCGTGGCCCAGGGCATCAGCGTCGGCTCCTGAAAGACGATGCCAAGATCGTCCTTGCCCTGACCGCCGGACCATTGGATGCGGCCGGCGGTGGGATGCATGAGATCGGAGATCAGGCGGAGCGCCGTGGATTTGCCGCAGCCCGACGGCCCTAGAAGGGAGATGAAATCGCCCTCGTTCACGTCGAGGTTCATATCCTTCAGAGCGACGATATCCCGCCCGAACGTCTTCTCGACGTGGCTCATGTCCAGAAGCCGGGGGCGTTGTCCCACCGGCAGGGGCGTTGCGGCCATGGTCGTCTCCGTGGGGAGGCTGGGCCTCAGGGGCCCCGCCGAAAGTCGTCTTACTTAAGATCCATGCCGACACCTTTGCCGACAAAGTCCGTTGTATACGTTGCGGAATAGTCGAGACCCGCCTCTACAACACCAGCTTCGACCATCTTGTTGTAGAAATCCTCGACCTTGGAGTCGGTGATCACGCCGATCCCGAGAGCCTCGGTGTCACCTGAGTCAACGATGCCCCATTCCTTCATTTTGCCGATCGCAAAGGCAATCTTATCATCCGACATTTCGGGGTTGTCGGACTTAATCAATTCGTTGGCTGCCGAATTGTCTCCGTAGAGGTAATTGTACCAGCCCTTGATCGACCCATCGACGAAGCATTCAACCACTTCGGGACGGTCAGATATTGTATCGGCCATGGTCTCGATCGTCGTTGCGTAGGACGAATAGCCCGCATCCGCGATCAGGAAGACATTGGGTTCGAACCCACCTTCTTTTTGGACAAGGTACGGTTCTGATGAGAGGTAGCCCTGCATTCCGACCCGCTTGTCGGCCAAGAACGGGGCAGGGTTGAACGTGTATGGCTGACGCTGCTCAGCGGTGAAACCGTGCGCTGCAATCATCCACTGATAATACGACTGAAAGCCGTTGTCGCCGATCAGAAGGGTCAGATCCTTCAACTGGTCCCAGCTTTCAGCTTCGCCGGGGTGCGCGACGATAACCTGAGGGTGTTTTTGGAAGATTGCCGCGATGTTGACGACTGGAATGCCTTCACGCGCCGCGTTGAATGCCTGGAGCAAGTCGCCGCCCATATGAAAGTCGATCCGTCCCGCAAGAAGAAGAGCACGATTGTTGACCTGGGGTCCGCCGGGGACGATTTCGACTTCGAGGCCGCAGGCTTCATAGGTTCCGTCGGCAACCGACTGATAGAAGCCGCCGTGTTCGGCTTGAGCCAGCCAGTTTGTGCCGAATGCAACCTTTTCTTGGGCAGCGGCCGCGCTAGCGGTAACGGCCACGGCGGCAAGGCCGATCAATGTGGTTTTCGCAGACATGGATACCTCCAGTTATTCTCTCGCGTTTGACCTTTGGCCTGGCTTCCCGGAAGAAAAGGAAGGGGTCCGTTCGCCTGCCGCGATTCATTTGCTATCGACTAAGTTTTAGTCGTGTCGCCGGGGATTGCCAAAAAAATAGTCACGCGCCGAATTGCCCCGTTGAGCTGAGCTTGGACTGACAGTCTCATTTCAAACATTGACCGAGACGCATTGGAGGTTGCCCATGGAAGAGTTGTCGCCGACCGAGATCGCGCCGCCGTTTGCGCGATATGCCCACGGAGTAAGCATTCCCGAGGGCGCGCGGCTGATCGTCACCAGCGGGCAGCTGGGCCTGGCCGCAGATGGCACGGTGCCGGACGACCCGGGCGCACAGGCCGATATCTGTTTCGCCAATCTCGACGCCATTCTTGCGGCGGGCGGCGCCACGCGCGCGGACGTCGTTCGGATCAATGCCTTCGTTACGGATCGGGCGCATATGCCCGGATATATGGCAGCGCGGGACCGGTGGCTTGCGGATGTTTCGCGGCTCCCCGCCTCGACGTTGGTGATCGTTTCAGGGTTTACGCGTGAAGAGTTCAAGGTTGAGGTCGAGGTGATTGCGGCGGTCCTTCCGTGATGGCGACTGCCTCAATAAGCACAGCGTTCTGATGCCCGGGCGGTTATTTCTGACGCGCCCGATTGCGGAGATCGCTGCGGAAGCTGGTGCACACTCGGACGGGGCCGATGAGGAAGCGCGCCTGAATATCGCGCCGGGGCAAA